>JAESQB010000100.1 GCA_016765375.1 Flavobacteriaceae bacterium
AAAAACATGAAAGTCACAGAACACATAATAAAAGCCAATGGGAAACCCTTAATTTCATTTGAGGTTTTACCACCTTTAAAGGGGCAAAATTTAAATTCTATTTTTGAAACCCTAGATCCTCTTGTTGAATTTCAACCTCCCTTTATTGATGTCACCTATCATAGGGAAGAATATATTTATCAAAACTTGGATAACGGCTTTCTTAAGAAAAAAGTGGTGAGAAAACGTCCAGGAACGGTAGGTATTTGTGCAGCCATTCAAAATAAATATCAGGTGGATGCCATTCCCCATATTTTATGTGGCGGTTTTACAAAAGAAGACACCGAAAATTTCTTGATTGATATTGATTTTTTAGGGATTGATAATGTTATGGCTTTAAGAGGCGATGCTGTAAAAAGTGAAATTTACTTTAGAGCTGAAGAAGAAGGCCATACATACGCGGCAGATTTAGTTGGTCAAATTCAAAATTTAAATAAAGGCGTGTATCTTGATGAAGATTTACAAAACACCTCTGCGACCAATTTTTGTATTGGGGTAGCGGGTTATCCCGAAAAACATATTGAAGCCCCAAGTTTGGATAGTGATATTCATTTTTTAAAAAAGAAAGTAAAACAAGGTGCAAAATATCTCGTGACACAAATGTTTTTTGACAATGAAAAATATTTCAATTTTGTAAAAAAGTGTAGAAAGGCAGGTATTGAAGTTCCAATTATTCCGGGTTTAAAACCTATTTCAACTAAAAAACAACTCAATTTAATACCTCATAGGTTTAATGCCAATTTACCAGACGAGTTGATAATGGAAATTGTGAGGTGTAAAAATAATGATCAAATATGCCAATTGGGAATTGAGTGGTGTATTAATCAGTCAAAAGAATTATTAAAACAAGGTGCTCCAATGTTGCATTATTATACTATGGGGAAAAGTGATAATATAAAAGCAATTGCTTCAGAGATATTTTGATTATTCTATTATATTTGTTTCACGGAAATTTCTATGAATCAATTTTTTATTTTCATTTTTTGCTTGTTCTGTAGTTTAGTTTTTTCTCAAGAAGAGAAAAAAGCAAATGCCTATATCGATTTTAATTACTTTAAAGGAAATATTGCCTTGCACGATAATGGCATACTTCATTTAATAAATGGCCATCCGGAAGGGGTTATATTAGCTTGGAATAAAAAAACCTATGGCTTTGAAGATTGGGAACAGCGTTATAATTATCCTGATTATGGCGTTTCATTTACCTATCAAAATTTAAAGAATGCCGTTTTGGGTGACAACTATGGATTATATGTCCATTATAATTTCTATTTCTTAAAGCGAAATCTTATGCTTCGTATTGGTCAGGGTTTGGCTTATAATACCAATCCTTTCGATAAGGCGAAAAATCCAAAAAATATAGCCTTCGGGTCTAAAATTCTCAGTTCTACCTATCTAATGCTTAATTATAAAAAAGAGCGTATTATAGACCAATTTGGTTTGCAAGCCGGACTTGCATTAATACATTATTCAAATGCCAATGTGAGAGCACCTAATACGAGTGCAAATTCAATAACACTTAATGTTGGCCTGACTTATAGTTTAGTAAGTGACGAAGAGCCATCTTATCAAAACACCTTGATAAAAGAAAGGTTTAGGCAACCTATAAAATACAATTTTGTATTTAGAAGCGGTTTAAATGAAAGTGATGTGATAGGTAGTGGGCAGTTTCCTTTTTATATATTTTCGGCTTATGCAGACAAGCGTTTATCTCATAAGAGTGCCATCCAATTTGGGACTGAGGTTTTCTTTTCTAAGTTTTTAAAAGAACTTATAGCCTTTAATGCTATTGCTTTTCCCGAACGTGATGGTGAAGCTGGTGACGATTATAAAAGGGTAGGTGTTTTTGTAGGCCACGAGCTGTTTATAAATAAAATGTCTATAGTAAGCCAATTGGGATATTATATTTATTATCCTTATGATTTTGAAGGNCGNGTNTANCTTAGAGCTGGTTTGAAACGTTATTTTGGCAATAAATGGTTTGCAACAGCAACAGTAAAAGCACATGGCGCCAAGGCCGAAGCTGTAGAGTTTGGCATTGGAATACGCCTATAATTTTGTTACTTTTAAGATCTATTATGTTTATAATAAAACAATATATGATAAAAATCACAAGCCTGCTTGTCATGGCAGTTATTGTATTTGCCTGTGATAGTGAGAATGCAAATGATTGTTTTCAAACTTCAGGACCTATAGTGCAACAAACCCGTGAGGTGGGTAGTTTTGAAAAAATTATCGTCAATAGAGATATAGAACTCATTATACAAGAAGGTTCAACTTTTGAAGTGCTTATTGAAACTGGAAAAAATTTAATAAGTGATGTTAAAGTTGAAGTGGTTGGAGATCAATTGCAATTAACAGACGGTAATACCTGCAATTTTATTCGCGATTTTGGAATTACTAAAATACATGTTACGGCTCCTGATATTAAAGAAATAAGAAGTTCAACACAGTTTGATATTTCTTCAAAAGGTATTTTGAATTACCCTAATTTGACCTTAATCTCAGAAGATTATGAATTCCCCGAAAATTTTGCCGTTGGTGATTTTAAATTAAAGGTGAACTCAGAAACTTTGCGGGTTACTGCAAACGATCTTTCTTTCTTTTATATTGAAGGGGACACTAAAAATCTAAACCTTAGTTTTACTGCCGGAACACCTCGTTTTAATGGCGAAAACCTGATAGCCCAGCATGTAAACATTTTTCATCGCGGCAGTGATGATATGATGGTGAATCCACAACAATCTATAAAAGGGGTTATTAATAGTGCCGGCGATGTTATATCGTTTAACCGCCCACCCCTAGTTGAGGTGGAAGAGCTGTATAATGGCAAGCTTATTTTTAAAGATTAGGGTTTGTTTAAGACATAACTGAANCTTAATATTCATTAAAGCAAATACTTGANCAAANAAGAAGAACATATTANCCGAATAAATAAGGTAAAGANATNCATTGAAGAAAATGTAGATCAAAAATTATCTTTGTCAACNTTAGCAGAAAAAGCCTGCTACTCTCCATTTCATTTTCAACGACTNTTTAAATCGGTTGTTGGTGAAACCCCAAAACAATACATCAAGCGCTTACGTCTTGAATCAACNGCACATCACATTGTNCTAAAACCCGAAACNTCAATATTAGAAGTCGCCTTANNNTATGGTTTTAATNCACTGGAAGCCTTTTCAAGAGCATTTAAAAACTATTACGGTTTTAGTCCAGATGAATTTAGGAAAATTGATGCGGAAGATAAAATGTATATTATTCACACAAAAATAAAATCAGATAGACCTGAAATGCTTGACTCTTCATCGTTTTTAGTATCTTCAATTAAAAATGAGCTTGATTCTTTAAAAATTAAAGTGGTAAAATTACCTGTTAAAAAACTGATTTATGTTTCCGTTACTTTAAAGGATGCTGATACCGTTATTAGGGGTTATAAGAAGATAAAACAATGGGCTAATGCAAGGGCATTGGTAAATTCAAATTCTGAAATTTTTGGGTTAATGCGAGACTTTCCTGCGTTTACTGCTCTTGAAAAATGCAGATTCTACACCTGTATCACTGTAGAAAGTAAACCAGAAGTTTCAAAGGAAATTGGTTATATGGAAATACCTTCAAAAACCTATGCAACTTTTAAAGTTAAAGGCGAAATTAATGAATTAATGAAGTCTGTAAGTANGTTTGCCACACAATGGCTGCCAGAGAGTGGTTATGAAATATATCATGTTCCTGCAATTCTTATTCCTCTTGATGATCCAACACTATATCCTCTAAACAAAACTTCCTGCCAAATATATATTGGATTAATACCAAAATAGGCGTTTCGCAAGAAAGGTTAAATGCTTCGCAAGAAAGGTTAAACCCTTCGCAAGAAATGTGAAAATTCTTCTTTCACATAGGCTTTCCTTTGTACTATGAAAAAAAATACAATAGTGGTTCTTCGAATTGTTCTGCTTTTTATGTCGTATAACCTAATTATAGCACAAAACACGTCATCAAAAGGAATCCTTACAGTTAAGATTAATAACATTAAAACTAAAAACGGAAAGATCATTGTAAAGCTATTCAAAAAAGGAGACGCTATTTTTGGAACTCCTTTTTTACAATTAACAGCCGGCATCACAAATGATGTTGCAGAAGTTAAATTTGAAGATTTATCTTTTGCAAATTATGTTGTTTTCGCATTCCATGATAAAAACAACAATGCTATTGTGGATCATAATCTCTTAGGATTTCCTACTGAACCTATGGGCTTTTCGAATCATTGGAATTTTAATTTGTTGAGTGGAATGCCCACGTATAAGAAAACAAATTTTTTGTTTTCTAAAGAGAATAATTCGATTTCTATAAAAGTGAAATAACCTCTATGAATGTAAAAATTCAAAGCAAATTCAATCTTTCTATGATACAATAATGTATTACGAACAAAAAATAATAAACATGCAAAATAATATCTTATCACTACAGAATGTGACCAAAACATTTCAAACAAAAGAAAGAACGTTTACCGCTTTAAATACTGTAAACTTAACCATTAACAAAGGCGAATATTTAGCCATCGTCGGAAAATCAGGTAGTGGAAAATCCACTTTATTAAATATGATTACCGGTATTGACCATCCCTCACAAGGCACTATTAAAGTGAATGGGACATATTTAGGGCAAATGGATGAAAGTAAATTGGCAGCATGGCGGGGTAAAAATGTGGGCATCGTATTTCAGTTCTTTCAATTGATTCCGACCCTTACAATTGCTGAAAATTTACTCTTAGCAATGGAATTTGTGAACATTATTCCAAAATCAAATAGAGCACAACGCGTTATCGATTTATTGACTCAGGTCGATATATTAGATCATGCCAATAAAATGCCTGCAGCATTGTCGGGAGGAGAACAACAACGAGCCGCAATTGCGCGGTCACTTGCTAATAATCCCGAAATTATTATTGCNGATGAACCCACTGGCAATCTGGACAGCAAAACNGCAAATGCGATCCATAAGCTATTTAAATTTCTTGCCGATTCAGGAAAAACTGTAATCGTTGTAACCCATGAAAATAGTTCCGAGTTAAGATACGATCGTATTATTACACTGTCTGACGGAAAAATAATAACACATGAAAATATAATTCTATGAAAATGAAATTTAAAAAAGCATTCCGAGATTTAATCATAAACCCAAAACGTACCTTTCTAGTCGTTTTTGCTTTAATTCTAGGTGTATGGGGTGTTGGAACGGTGTTGGTTTCTTATAATATTCTTACAAAAGATTTGAACGCAAACTATCAGCGCACTTCTCCAATACATTTAATTATGTATTCAAAAAATTTTGAAAATCTAAACTTAGAAGAATTTATTAATCAACCGGAAGTTGAAACCGCCGAGTTCAGAGATTTTTCATTGCATAGAATTGAAGTTTTTCCTGACCGATGGGTTCCCATTTGGCTAAATGGAGTTGAAGATTTTGGGGCTTCCAGTATTGCAAAGGTATTTCCTGAAGAAGGCCCTAAAAGTCCTAAGAAAGGAACGATATTCATTGAACGTGATAGCAGAAAAATATCTAATATTGATATTGGATCTAATCCGCAACTCAGAATTGGAAACAGCACTATTAGAGTTCCTGTAAGTGGTATTTGCTTTGACCCGGGACAGGCTCCAGCAACTCAAGATGCAATGGTTTATGCCTATACCGACAAACAAACCTATAGAGAAATAACAGGAAAGAAGATCAACCAGCGCTTAATTATTAGATTAAATGATGTTTTTTCCGGCTTGGACNTAGNAAAAGTATCTAAGCGTCTTATCGAGAAATTAAAAAGTCAAAATATTACGGTGGTTTCAACAAAGATTCCAATATTTAACGAGCATCCTCACCAATGGCAGTTAAATACAATATTGTTTTTAATTGGTGCTATTGGCTTATTAGCATTTATTATGAGTTGTGTTTTAGTCTCTCAACTCATGCGGGCAATTATGGCAAGTCAAGTGAGGCAAATTGGAATTTTAAAAGCTATTGGAGCTTCTCGATTTCAAGTCTTTCAGATTTATCTAACCATGCTGCTTTTATTTGGGTTTACTGCTGGTATCGTTGCAGTACCCCTCGCTGTTCTGGCAGGAACTGCTTATGCCAAATTTGTAGCCTTTGTTATCAATTTTGATATCCTAACAACAGTTTCTATTCAAATTTATGTGTATTTGTTTCTTGCAAGTTTGTTATTACCTGTTTTATTATCTATCCCTACTTTGATTAAAGGGATTAGAACTTCAGTAAGAGAAGCTTTGAGTGATTATGGAATTCCTGCCTTAGCCGGCAGGTCTAATAAAGAGNGTCGTCAATTGTCTTTTTTTAAAAAACTTAAACTCTCTAATTCTTTTGTTTTAGCCATAAGAAACTCATTAAGAAACAGCAGACGCCTTTCTGTTACCATAATTACTATGGCTTTAGGAGTTGCCATTTTTAGTACAGGATTTAATGTAAGAGCGTCCTTATGGGCATTCCTTTCCGATTTAAAAAATGAACTAAACTATGATGTTCAGGTTGTTTTAAATGAAGAAATTTTAAGAGAAGATGCCTTACTCCCCTTTAAGAATATTAAAAATGTTAAAGAGGTTGGTTTATGGGTTGGAGGACGCGGTGAAATTCAATCGAAAGTACTCTCTTCAGATAAAGGTGTTGGCGTGATTGCACTGCCTTATGATAGTGAATTGTTAAAGCTGAAAATTACCGAAGGCCGATGGATAGAATCTTCTAAAAANATCGAAATTGTATTAAATCACAAAGCTTGGGAACTCTACGACCACCTTCCAGTTGGAAATACAATACATATAAATATTGGAAATAAAAATATATCGGCTCAATTAGTGGGTNTCACCAAACAATTGGAGCGGCCTAAACTTTATATGGATATAAAACAATACGATGCATTTTTTAATCCCGAACACAAAATAAACAGCTTGTTGTTTGTAGCAGAAGATAATACATATGGAAAAGTGTTAGAGTTAAAAAGAGCTATCGAAAATTCAATTGCCCCATCAAATTTAGATGTGATTTATGTGATGTCTGATGCCGAAAGAGTAGAAATTGTTTACGCTCATTTAAATATTATTCTTTCAATTATCGTGTTTTTATCATTTTTAGTGCTCTTGGTAAGTGCTGTGGGTATGGCTTCTGCNACAGGAATCAATATAGGGGAAAGAACTCGAGAAATTGGTGTGATGCGTGCCATTGGCGCCACCCCAAAAACAATTTACTCATTATTTGTTAATGAGGGGATGATTATAAGTGTATTAAGTATTGTCTTGGGCTTAACAGTCTCTTATCCATTGAGTAAATTAGCCGCAGTATTTTTTGGTAATTTAATGTTGGGTGAAGAGGCCATTCTTGATTCTGTTTTTAGTCCTTTAGGATTTTGGGTTACGATAATCGTTACTTTCGCATTTGGCTGGTTGGCCAGTAGAGTTCCCGCCGGGAGTGCTGTGAAAATAACAACTCGAGAAGCTCTTGCTTATGAATAGCAAAAAAAATTAATAAAAGTCCTATAAAATGAATACATTGCCGCTCTTTTGAGCGGCAATACGCTGCACATAAAAAGTGTTAGATGCAAAAGACAATGATGAAAAAATTAATAATTACAGTGCTCATAACCATTACAATTGGGCCAATTACCTATTATTTATTTGCAGAAAATAGAGATGGGTATCGTTATAGGATTCAAATCGAGCAAAAAGAAGACATTGAATATCCCGAT
>JAESQB010000101.1 GCA_016765375.1 Flavobacteriaceae bacterium
TTGATGAAGTGACTCAGCTTTCAAAGGCTGGAAGACCCACATTGATAGGTACTACTTCGGTTGAAATTTCTGAATTACTCAGTCGCATGTTAAGCATCAGAAACGTGCATCACAATGTATTAAACGCCAAACTTCACAAAAAAGAAGCCGATATTGTTGCCGAAGCCGGTGTTTCGGGTATCGTTACCATTGCCACCAATATGGCTGGTAGGGGAACCGATATCAAGCTTTCTGATGAAGTTAAAAAAGCAGGAGGCCTTGCCATAATAGGTACCGAGCGTCATGACTCCCGTCGTGTAGACCGGCAGTTGCGTGGGCGTAGTGGACGTCAAGGAGATCCTGGAGGTTCACAGTTTTATGTGTCTTTAGAAGACAATCTAATGCGACTTTTTGGTAGCGAACGCATCGCCAAAATGATGGATAGAATGGGACTTAAAGAAGGCGAAGTGATTCAGCATTCTATGATCACCAAATCTATTGAGCGCGCACAAAAAAAGGTAGAAGAAAATAACTTTGGGATTAGAAAGCGCCTCTTAGAATATGATGACGTTATGAACTCCCAACGTGAAGTAGTATATAAGCGTCGTTATAATGCCTTGTTTGGAGAACGGCTAAGGGTTGATGTCGCCAATATGGTTTACGATACTCTAGAAATTATTGTAGAAACTAATAAGGCTGCTCAAGATTTTAAAAATTTCGAGTTCGAACTGATACGTTACTTCTCTATGAGTTCACCTATCGATAGTGACGCATTTAATAACACTAACGATCAAGAAATTACCGCCACAGTTTATAAGGCTGCCTACACGTATTATCAGCAAAAAACAGAACGAAGTGCAGAAATAGCATTCCCTGTTATTAAAAATGTATATGAAACCCAAGGCGATAAATTTAAACGCATTTTGGTACCTTTTACTGATGGTGTAAAAACATTAAATGTTGCAACCGATCTAGAAAAAGCCTATAAAACCAATGGTAAGCAATTGATTCAGGATTTTGAAAAGAACATTTCTCTAGCCATAATAGACGACTCCTGGAAAACCCACCTTCGCAAAATGGACGAGCTAAAACAATCTGTTCAGTTAGCCGTTCACGAGCAAAAAGACCCGC
Source organism: Flavobacteriaceae bacterium (assembly GCA_016765375.1). Lineage (GTDB taxonomy): Bacteria > Bacteroidota > Bacteroidia > Flavobacteriales > Flavobacteriaceae > NORP215. Next base: position 1,111 of record JAESQB010000101.1, read on the forward strand.
TATTAATTTATAAATTTGAGGCTTTTGAACTCTTCAAATCCATGATTGAAAAGGTAAATAAAGAGGTTATTTCATTCTTGTTTAAAGGAGAACTTCCTAAAGAAAACCAGCAACAAATTCAGGAAGCCAGAAGGGTAAGACCAAAAGAGAAACTAACCGCTCAAAAAGATGAAATTTTAAATACCGACGAACGTGCCGAACAAGCACGAGCAGCTGGAAGCGCACAATCTCAGCAACGACACGTTACCGAAACCATTGTTAGAGAACAACCAAAAATTGGCCGTAACGAGCGGGTAACCATAAAAAATGTGGTAAGTGGTGAAAACAAAACCTTAAAATACAAACAAGCCATTCCGCTTTTACAAAAAGGAGAGTGGGTATTGGTGAATGATTAAGTTAGGCTAACATAACCCAAAATCTAAATTAGAAAACACAAATAACAAAAGCTAAAAGTGAAAAGCCAAAAACTTATTCCTTATCACTTATTCCTTATTCCTTATAACTTACAACTCATAACCCAATCCTCCTTTTAATAAGAAAAATTCTGTCGGTTTTCGAGATGCCGTTTTAAGAATGTGAACTGAATTAAAAACAGTAGCCCAAAAAACACAATACTATAAAGTGCCTGCTTTGGAATATTAAATTCTGGCATATCGATCTTCAACGAAAGATTGTTAAAAAAAGAAAGCTCTGGCATAAAGCTCAATTCCTCAAAATACTGGCCGTTAGTTAAAATAAATACTATTACCCCAAATGTCATAAGAGCAATAATAAGTCCTGTTTTTTTTGACAATAACGGTTTGTAAATCACCGAAGTTGATACTGATAAAGCATTAACCTCTGCCATTACCGTTTCCATAAACTGCTTTGATGGACTTTCCAGACCACCTTGCTTTATAAGGTTTCTGGCTATAGTATCGTTGTTTTTATCAGTCTTATCCATGATTAATNTTTAAATTGAGTGACATGGTGTTTTAAAATATTAAATAACATTTTACGCCCCCTAAAAAGCTTAATTTTTATATTGTCAGCACTGAGTTTCGTTATTTTTGAAATCTCCTTTACCGATAGNTCTTCATAATAATACAAGGTNATTAAACTTGCGGTATCTTCTGGCAATTTCATGATACTTTCACCAATAATACGCTTTCTCTCTTTAATTTCCAAGAGGGTTAAAGCATCCTGAATTCCATTAATATCATCTTCACTTAGTTTTTCTATTTGTACTGAAACTGATTTTCGNTTCACTTGCTTTACACGATCCAGGGCTTTTCTGTAAACAATTTTGTACAACCATGTAGAAAATTTCGAATCGCCTCTAAATTTCGNCAAGGCNTTATAAGCTGACACAAAAGTATCTTGAGCCAGTTCTTCNGCCTCCTCTCTTTGTTTTACCACACGCAAAGCCACNGTAAAAACAAGATTTTCATACCTTNTTACCAGAACGGCATAGGCATTAGTATCGCCTTTTAATACCTGATCTATAACGTACTGATCGCTTTGGTGGTTCATTACTGTATAAGACGTCAAAAAGTTCTGATTGGTTACAGAAAATTTANAAAATACTANNNCTATATTTCTGTCATAAAAAAAGCCTGACTGTTTTTAGGAGTCAGGCTTTATATTNNAANTTAGATTTACGATTATTCATCTACTATAACGCCACAGCCAATTCGTGAACCAGCNGCACCAGAGGGCTGGCTCTTAAAGTCATCAANACCAGCGTGAACAATAATACCTTTTCCTAAAATATCTTTGCTAGCATCGTCACAACCAATACACCATAAATCGGTTTTACTGCTCATGGTTCCTTTNCCGTCACTTCCTACCACTAAATTTCCAATATCACCTTTGTGAAAAGGAGAAGATTCCCATTTTCCGTGATCTTCGGTAGTGGGGTTCCAATGGCCTCCAGCAGATTTTCCATCGTCAGAGCTGCAATCTCCATTTTCATGAATATGTATGGCGTGAATTCCTTCAGAAAGGCCTTCAATATTAACTTCCATACTTACTATGCCATCAATTTCTGAAAAGCTTACGGTTCCTGAAACACCGCTGCTATTTTTTTCAGAAATATTAGCAACTGCTGTTAAACTTTCAACCGCTTCTTCTACAACATCCTCAACAACAACAGGTTCTTCTTTAGCTTTTTCATTCTTACAGGAAGCAAAAAAGACAATTGTTAAAGCGAGGATCGCTAAGTTTGATAATTTTAATTTCATCGTTATTGTATTTTATAGTTAGTTTTAATTCAATCTAAACTTTATTTAAAAAAATAAATAGTTTATTTCTATACCAAAGATACCCCATAATTTTTNAATTCGAAATTAAAAAACGGGAATAAGGAANCTAAGATTCCTTAAAATTAATGGTANTCACCAAAAAGAGTACTTGCNTTATNATANGCTTCTTCGAAAATNGTGGTATCAATATGAGTTTTTATATTNTTAGNTGAAAAGTAAGAAAGTAATTTTTCGGTNGGCATATTCCCTGTTAAATCGTCTTTNGCCATGGGACAACCTCCAAAACCTTGTATAGCACCGTCAAAACGCATACANCCGGCATTATACGCAGCATCCACCTTTTCANACCATTGACTGGGATTAGTATGCAGGTGTGCCCCAAATTCAATATGAGGGTATTTAGGGATTAAATTTGAAAACAAANAGGTAATAACCTCTGGCGTNGAACTGCCTATAGTATCTGAAAGNGANAAAANATTCACNCCCATTGCAGCTAGTTTTTCGGTCCATTGTCCTACTATTTCAACATCCCAGGGATCACCGTAAGGATTGCCAAAACCCATTGAAAGGTATGCCACTACTTGTTTGTTGCTTTCATGAGCAATGTCTAAAATTTCTTGTAAAATAATGACAGATTGGGCTATGGTTTTATGGGTATTACGCATCTGGAAATTTTCAGAAATTGAAAATGGGTAGCCCAAATAGTCAATAACATCATGTTGCGCAGCCTCTTGAGCCCCGCGTACATTCGCCACAATGGCCAATAATTTACTACGGCTATTCGAAAAATCTAAATTGGAAAGAACCTTTGCAGTATCTGCCATTTGAGGAATGGCCTTTGGCGAAACAAAACTCCCAATATCCAAAGTATGAAAACCACAAGCTAATAAGGATTGTATATAATCTATTTTTCTAGAAGTAGGGATAAAATCTTTAATGCCCTGCATAGCATCTCTAGGACATTCAATAAGTTTAATGTGTTTCATTATTCCAAAGATAAAAAAACCTTATTATTTAGTCGAATAAAATAAAAGTTCTTATACCAATCCTGTCCTAAATAATTTAT
>JAESQB010000102.1 GCA_016765375.1 Flavobacteriaceae bacterium
ATTCTCGCTTTAACAGGAACGGTTATTAAGGTCATGTTTAATAAATTAGTACTCATTTCCACACCCGTTTTTGCATCATCAGTTATATATTTAATACCTATTGTTGCCTTGGCTTGGGGTGTTTTGGATGGTNANAACTTTANTTTATGGCAGCTNGTNGCNACTGGTATTATTTTTATGGGCNTTTACCTCTCAAATANTGGTAANCCCTAATAAAATAAAAGCATTAAAAGATTTGTCATTTCNTTATTTAACCCTATATTTGCAACCGTTTTAAACGAAAAATTTTAATTAATTATTTAAACAATACGCTATGTACGCAATTGTAGAGATAGCAGGGCAGCAATTTAAAGTTGCGAAAGACCAAAAAGTCTTTGTTCACCGTTTAGCTACCGAAGAGGGAGAAAATGTGTCTTTTGACAACGTTCTTCTTATTGGTGATGGTGACAAGGTAACTGTTGGCGCCCCGGCTATAAACGGCGCTCAAGTAGGAGCAAAAGTCGTTAAGCACCTAAAAGGTGATAAAGTTATTGTCTTTAANAAGAAAAGACGTAAAGGTTACCGTGTAAAGAATGGACATCGTCAAGCTCTTACCGAACTTTTAATTGAAAGCATTGTAACTTCAGGAGCTAAAGCCGCTCCTAAGAAAGCTGCAAAACCTGTAGCTGNAAAGCCANCTGTAAAAGCTGCTGCTCCAAAAAAAGCTGCNGCTGTAAAAAAGGAAACTGTTAAGGCTGCTGCTCCAAAAAAGCCGGCTGCTAAAAAAGTAGAAACTAAAACTGAAGCTACTCAAGATTTAAGCAAAATGACCGTTGCTCAATTAAAGGAGATGGCTAAAGCAAAAGGCGTTGAAGGTATTTCTTCTATGAAGAAAGCCGATCTAATAGCTGCGTTAAGTTAATAATAAAATCTAAAATCGAAATAAAATGGCACATAAAAAAGGAGTCGGAAGTTCGAAGAACGGTAGAGAATCAGAATCGAAACGCTTAGGGGTTAAGATNTTTGGTGGTCAAGCTGCAATAGCTGGNAACATTATCGTTAGACAAAGAGGCACTGCACATAATCCTGGTGAGAATGTGTATGCTGGTAAAGATCATACACTACATGCTAGAGTTGATGGTCTTGTGAAATTCACTAAAAAGAAGAATGACAAATCATACGTTTCTATAGTGCCTTTCGGTGCTTGAGAAATAGATTTTTTAAAAATATTAAAACCCTTGCAATTTGTGTAAGGGTTTTTTTGTTAAAGCCTTTAAAGCTTTGTAGGGTTTGGTCTTATCGAAAAACAATCATAAATACAAACAAAAAACCCCCATTTTTAAGTGAGGGTTTATAATATTAAAAAGGAGAAACCTTAATCTAGTATCTGTAATATTCTGGTTTAAATGGCCCATCAACCTTTACACCAATATATTCTGCTTGGTCGTCACGAAGCTCTGTAAGTTCCACGCCAATTTTTGCTAAATGCAGTCTTGCTACTTTTTCATCCAGATGTTTAGGTAACATATACACTTCATTTTTGTAAACATCTCTATTGTTCCATAATTCTAATTGCGCTAAAGTCTGGTTGGTAAATGAGTTGCTCATTACAAAACTAGGATGACCAGTGGCACAACCTAAGTTTACCAAACGTCCTTCGGCAAGAATAATAATGTCTTTACCATTTATAGTGTATTTATCAACTTGTGGTTTGATCACTACTTTAGAATCGCCATGATTATCGTTTAACCAAGCCATATCAATTTCGTTGTCAAAATGCCCAATATTACAAACAATGGTCTTGTCTTTCATGGCTTCAAAATGGCGGCTCTGAACAATGTCTTTATTTCCTGTAGTGGTAATTACAATATCGGTATTCACCACAGCAGTTTCCAGGCGTTTTACTTCAAAACCGTCCATGGCTGCTTGTAGCGCACAAATGGGATCAATTTCGGTAACGGTTACAATACTTCCAGCACCTTTAAAAGAGGCTGCGGTACCTTTACCCACATCACCATAACCACATACTACAACACGTTTTCCGGCAAGCATGAGGTCTGTGGCACGACGAATGGCATCAACAGCACTTTCGCGACAGCCGTATTTGTTGTCGAATTTACTTTTAGTTACCGAGTCGTTTACATTTATTGCCGGCATAGGCAATGTTCCGTTTTTCATGCGGTCGTATAAACGGTGTACTCCAGTGGTGGTTTCTTCACTTAAACCATTAATTCCAGAAGCTAATTCTGGATATTTGTCTAAAACCATATTGGTTAGATCGCCACCATCATCTAAAATTAAGTTTAATGGTTTTTTTTCTTCACCAAAGAATAAGGTTTGCTCTATACACCAATCAAATTCTTCTTCAGTCATGTCTTTCCAGGCATATACAGCAGTACCAGCTGCTGCTATTGCAGCTGCTGCCTGATCTTGAGTTGAGAATATATTACAAGAACTCCAGGTAACTTCTGCACCAAGGGCTTGTAAGGTTTCAATTAAAACCGCAGTTTGAATGGTCATGTGTAAGCATCCTGCAATACGTGCACCTTTAAGAGGTTGTGAGTCTTTATATTCTTTGCGAAGACTCATTAATCCAGGCATTTCGGCTTCGGCCAATTCAATTTCTTTTCTGCCCCAATCGGCAAGAGAAATATCTTTTACTTTAAAGGGTACATAAGGTACAGTTTTCGTTGACATATTCTTATATTTGATGTTATCATTTACTCATGCAAAAATACGTAATATACTTTATAAATAATGCCTCTTTATAAAACTATAACAATTAATAAAAACACTAAAGCCTTAATTTGGAAGGTGGAAGAGTCGTTGGAGGCTTTGAGTGAAGGCATTTCACTAAGTGGGCATTGTCAAAAGAGGATTGATCTTATGAAAAGCGAGCTCCACAAGCGTGCCTTTATGAGCATAAGACATCTGATGGCGTTAGAAGGGTTTAGTGATCACGATCTGTATTATGACGAGAAGGGGAAACCCCATTTAAAATGCGAGAAACACATATCGATAAGCCATTCTTTTGAGTTTACGGCCATTATTATAAGCAGTGATAGTGAAGTGGGTATTGATGTAGAAAAACAGCGGCCAAAAATATTGAAAATTGCCCATAGGTTTACACCTATACAGGAATATAGAACTTTGGCAAATGATTCGGCTATTATAAGAAAACTCACATTAGTTTGGTGTGCTAAAGAAGCCTTGTATAAGATAGTTGCCCATAAAGGCTTGAGTTTTTTACACCATATAGATGTGGCTGATTTTAGTTTGGGAGAAGACGATACCACTACAGCCATTGTAAGCTATGAAGGAAATTTGAGCAATTATATTATTGCATTTATAGAATTTGAAGACTTCGCATGTGTTTATGCATTACAAAACTAATATTATTTATCACTTGAAGTCCTTGCGTTTATGACTCAGATTTTCGATTTTTTTCTTAATGCCTATAAAGAAACGTCAACCACCTTTATAATACTTGAGGCTGTAGCCTTTGTATTTGGTATTGCCAGCGTAATTTATGCAAAACGGGCTAATATTTTAGTATATCCAGTAGGAATAGTAGCAACAATTATTACGGTTTATCTGCTTTATAAAGCAGCGTATCTTGGTGATATGATGATGAATTTTTATTATTCGGTCATGAGTATTTATGGCTGGTGGAATTGGGCTCGTAAAAAAGATAATAAGCCTATAGTGCCCATTTCCAGGACCAATAATAAAGAAAAAGGGATTGGCATTGTTTTCTTTTTAGTGACCATGTTAGTAACCTATTTGGTTTATAAGGCTTACGATTATGATTTACAAATTGTAAATTATATTGATATTTTGACGTCTGGAATTCTCTTTACGGCCATGTGGTATATGGCCAACAAAAAAATAGAAAACTGGACGCTTTGGATCATAGCAGATATTATTACCGTACCGCTTTATGCCTATAGAGGTTTGGGTATGTTATCAATACAATATTTAATTTTTACAATTTTGGCCATACAAGGATATAACCAATGGAAAAAACGCTTAAACAAGAAGCTTCAGTTTGCATAAAAATAGTATTGTTTGGGCCAGAGTCTACAGGTAAAACCACGCTTTCAAAACAATTGGCAAAACATTATAATTCGGAAAGGGTGCCTGAATATCTNAGAAGCTATTCGCAAAATAAGTGGGATAATGAGCAAAAAATATGCAATCGTGAAGATGTATTGCCCATAGCCCAAGGCCAGATGGCATTAGAAAATAAGGGTTCTAAAATAGAGAAAACCCTCCTTATTTGTGATACCAATCTTTTGGAAACCAAAGTATATTCTGAAGCTTATTTTGACTATTGTGACCCTNTGGTAGAAAAATACGCCCTTGAAAATACTTACGACCTTTATTTNTTAACTTATATTGATACCCCTTGGCAAGCAGATGATCTCAGAGATAAACCTCATGAAAGAGAACACATGTTCAAGCTTTTTGAGGCCGCTTTAAAACAGTATAATAAGCCTTATATTTTGTTGAAAGGCAGCAAAGAAACCCGTTTAAAAATGGCGATTAAAACAATTGATAATTTAATAAAAAACAATACCCTTGAAATTTACCGAGAAAGACCTTAAGTATATAAAACAATACGGCTTGACTCCCGAGAAAGTAAGTCGTGATGCAGCAACCATAATAAATGGAATTCCGAGTACGGTGCTTTACAAAGCGGCAATTATTGGTCAAGGTATTGAAGCACTTGATGATTCTGTTCAAGAAAAACTCGTACAATATTACGATAAGGAGAGTGCTGCTTTAGACATAGTTAAATTTGTGCCGGCATCGGGGGCGGCTACCCGACTTTTTAAAACCTTTCAAAGCTTTTTATCTGAATACAATTATAAAACCTCAGGAGTAGATGATTTTTTAGCTGAAAAGCATAATGAAGAACTCAATACTTTTTTTTCTAATCTAGAGAAACTTCCCTTTTATCCCCAACTTCATGACATTGTAGAACAACGCAGTTCAGATTATAAAAGCAAGTCTAAGGGCGCCTATTTTTATCTATTGGTGAACACCATGCTCAATGATGACGCTATGGGATATGCCGATCTTCCAAAAGGGCTTATTCCATTTCACAAGTATAAAGATCAAGTTGCAACCCCTTTTGAGGAACAGCTTAAAGAGGCGGCAGCTTATGCCTCTTCTAAGGGTTTAGCAAAGGTGCATTTTACGGTTTCAAAAGCCCATGAGTCCTTATTTAAAAACTGCTTTGATGCGATAAATGAAAGGCTAAGTAAAAAAACGGCGACTTCTTTTAAGATCGGTTATTCTTATCAGAAAAAAGAAACCGATACCCTTGCCATGGGACTTGATGGGACACCATTTCGAGATGAGAATGGGAATTTGCTTTTTAGGCCTGCAGGACATGGTGCTTTAATAGAAAACCTAAATGAGATTGATGCCGATCTGGTGTTTATTAAAAACGTTGATAATTTAAGTGTCGATAAGTATTTACCTCAAAATGCAGGCTATAAGAAAATGTTGGCCGGAAAGTTAGTGCAATTGCAAACCCAAATTTTTGATTATTTAAGAAGACTTGAAAAGGA
>JAESQB010000103.1 GCA_016765375.1 Flavobacteriaceae bacterium
AAAGGCTTTGCTTTATTCCCAGAAAAAATTGACGGTAAATACATGATGTTAGGTCGCCAAGGCGGTGAAGATATCACGATTATGGTTTCCGACGATTTATTTGTTTGGGAAGATTTTCAACCCATTATGACCCCTCAAGATACTTGGGGAGCTGTACAATTAGGCAATTGTGGGTCGCCCATAAAAACCGACCAAGGTTGGCTGGTCATCACCCATGCCGTTGGCCCTNTANGAAAATATGTTTTAGGCGCTATTTTATTAGACCTAAAAGACCCTTCTAAAATCATAAAGAAACTNAACAAACCTTTAATNTCTCCNAATGNGGACGANCGCGANGGTTATGTGCCTAATGTGGTGTATTCATGTGGCTCGATGCTTCACGAAGGCAATGTCATCATCCCTTATGCCATGTCCGATTCGGCCTCAACATTTGCTTCGGTGTCGTTATCAGAATTATTAAACGAAATGGATGATTATAACCAAAATATTTAACCACATCATGCCTATTAAAACTAAATATAGCTTGCTTTTTCTTCTCGCCATAGTCCTACTGTCTTGTAAAACAAACCCGCCTGCCGAACGGGTAGGAAATGAGAATAAAGTCCTGCAAGTCAAAACTACTGCAAAGTCCGAAACAATTAATTTCGATCATTTTAACCATTTATATAAGGAGATTGAGTTTCATAATAAAACCGTAGGCATCGTTTATATCTATAGCGAGTATCCCAATTATGAATACGAAATTGAATCGCGAGAAGGCTTTACCTGTGTGGATGATGTGGCTAGAGCTATCGTTTTATTTTCAAAATATGTAGCGACGCAGCAGGAGGATAACGATTCACTCGATAAAATTAAAAAAATGACCGAATTTGTATTAGAAATGCAAAATGAAAACGGCTATTTCAATAATTTTATTTGGAACGATCTAAGCATTAATACCACCTATAAAACTACGGTAGCCGAATTTAATTGGTGGTCNTTAAGAGCNTTATGGAGTTTAGANACAGCATATCCNCTNTTAAAAACAGATGCCGATTTGGCCAACAGANTAACAACCGCCACACAAAAGCTTCTGGAAAATATAAAANGNGANCTTCCTNTTNNNGATTTNTCTACGGAAATGATNAATGGNATNGAAACCCCCACCTGGTTGCCACAAAAACACGCCTCGGATCAAGCGGCTATTTTAGTACTCGGACTTCTTAAAAATNATGAACGAACTGGNGATACNGAGGTNAAATCAATCATAAACGCCATGGCTAAGGGCATGATCATGATGCAAAAGGGCGATGCGGATCACTATCCTCACGCTGCTTTTTTAAGTTGGGAAAACCTTTGGCATGCTTGGGGCAACAATCAAGCCTATGCGCTTTTNAGGGCAGGACAGGTTTTGGATGACAGNTCTTTTATTGACGCTGCCCTTAAAGAGGTTAATAACTTTTACCCCTATCTCTTAAAAAATGGTTTTGCTGAAGCCTTTTGGATTCAAAAAACAGGTGAGAACACCTATTCCGAAGAAAAACGAAATCCATTTCCGCAAATTGCTTANGGTTTTCGCCCCATGATCTGGGCTTCAATTGAGGCNTATAAATATTCGGGAGAAGAAAAATATGCGGCACAAGCNAAGGAATTAGCACTATGGTTTTCTGGAGAAAATATTATGAATATCCCCATGTATTATCCCGAAACAGGTATTGTTTTCGACGGTATAAATTCGCCGACTCATGTCAATAAGAACTCGGGTGCCGAATCGACTATCGAAGGACTATTGGTGCAATTAGAAATTAATAAAATAAAATGAGCCAAAAGCCACAAAAAAGAGAATAGACCCAAAAGTGCAGACATTGCACCTAATCGTAAAGACGCAATATTGCGTCTCAACGCTAAAAACAAACAACTTAAGTACAGACGTTGCACTTCGACAAGCTCAGTACAGGCTGCAACGTCTCAACAGAAAATAAAAAATATGATAAACCTATCAACTCCTATAAAACGCTACGAGAACAANCCCATTATAACCTGTGCCGATGTNAATNAGGTCTGGACAGATCCTAAACACCAAACCATAACCGTTCATAATGCCGGCATTACAGAATACAATAGCGAGGTTATTATGTTATTTCGTTCGCATTTTAGAAACGGTATTTCTATTCTTGGTATCGCTAGAAGTGAAAACGGCTTGGACAATTGGAAAATTGATGCTCAACCCGCTATGTTACCTTGTAACAAGGACAGTGTTTTTGCTGAAGGTGTGAATGTAGATGAGGTTATAGAAAACGAACAAGGTGGACTTGAAGATGCGCGTATTTCAAAAATAGGCGATGTGTATTATATTACTTACAGTGCTTACCATGCCACTATAGCCCACAGGGTACGAGTGTCCTTAGCCACCACAACAGATTTTAAAACATTCACCCGCCATGGTTCGCTTTTGGAAGTGGATATGCGNAACGTGGTGATTTTTCCAGAGAAAATAAACGATAAATTNTACGGNCTATTTCGTCCAAANGATGCNACAAGNGATCATACCGGAGGCATTTTTAAACAGGTGCAAATTGGTTCTATAAAAAATATTGAAGATGGCAATTGGGATATCACCATGCAACCTATTTTCCTTCAAGGCGATGGGCCGAGTAGCTTTTCTGATAAAATTGGCCCGGGAGCACCACCCATAAAAACCAAACACGGTTGGATAGACATTTTTCATGGGGTGCGTAGTACCATGGATGGCAANCCCTATGTTTTAGGNGTNGCGCTTCACGATTTACAAAACCCTGAAAAAGTAAAAGTATCNAATATCCCTGTATTATTCCCTTCNAAAGCCGATTGTAAGGTGCCGGAAGATGCTTATGTACATGTCCCCAATGTGGTGTTTTGCTGTGGTGCTTTACGAAGAGATAATGGNGANATTTATATTTATTACGGCGGAAACGATACCGTGATGAATGTGTGTATTACCCATGAAGATGTTTTAGCTGAACTCTGTGAAAAATACCCTCAAGACCCTATTTCAGGCAAACCTTTATATCCATTAAATTAATACATTGAATGCGCTTTAATATTGACCATATTATTTTTAGTCCTAAGGATGTGGATTTATCGAAATCCCCGCTAAGAGAAATTTCTGAAGAAACTTATATTCTTGGTGCTTTTAATCCTGGTATGAATAGGCTTCCTAACGGAAATTTAATACTCATGATTCGTGTTGCAGAAGCATTAAAAAATCCCATTAAAAACAATAAAGTAAGACAAATTAGATGGTGTGAAAACGGTTTTGTTTTAGATGAATTTGATAAANNTGANGTGGATTTATCAGATCCCAGAAAAATAATTCTGAAGAATCAGAATGCCGAAGTNCATGCCTTAACATCTTTTTCATGGATTCTACCCGTTGAATTATCTCCTGATGGNACAGANGTGCTGGCCACTCATTACGACAAAGNAATNACNGCTACTAAAAGNTATCAAGAATANGGCATTGANGATGCTCGTATTTCTTTAATTGATAANACTTACTATATGACCACCTGTTGTGTGAGTTCAGAACGGCATGCCACAGTATTATACACGTCGACCGATGGGTTAAATTACACATCTCAAGGCATTGTTTTAGACCATGGCAATAAAGACATGTTGCTTTTTGAAGGTAAGATTGATGNTAAATTTCACGCGCTAACACGGCCCGTTGGCGATTTGTATTTTCCCTATCCTAAAACTTCCAAACACCTTCCTGGACCCTCAATAAATATGAGTTCATCATTTGATGCCTTGCATTGGAAACCNACCGATTTTCCATTTATNAGAAGTCAAAAAGGATCGCATATAAACGAACGTGTTGGAGGCGGCACACAACCTCTAATGACTCATAAAGGTTGGCTGATATTATACCATGGTGTAGAAGCTTCAAATAATGTAGGTATATATAGAACATTTTGGGCACTATTGGATAAGGACAAGCCTCATCACATTATTGATGGCAATGATAAAGACCCTTTAATGGAAGCGAATTCCAATTTAACAAACGAATTTAAAGATCAAATTTATATTGAAAATGTGGTGTTTAGCACAGGCATTGTTCAAAACGAAAATCATTTTATTATCGCTTCGGGCGAATTGGATTTATGTTGTAGGATCACGCATATTCCTAAAAAAGTGTTTAATTTATAGGTTAGAAGCTGGAAATTGGAAGTTGGAAATTATCCAAAAACTAACAACTAGCAACTATTTACCATTGACTAATTAAAAATCTTAATACTTTGTACTCAATACTTAATACTTAATAAATGGCAGAAGTAAAATTATCAAATATAAAAAAGGTTTATGAGGGCGGTGTAGAGGCCGTAAAAGAGATAAGCTGTGTCATAAAAGATAAAGAATTTGTTGTTTTGGTAGGCCCTTCTGGCTGCGGAAAAACAACTACCCTACGTATGATTGCTGGTTTGGAAGAAATTAGCGGTGGCGACCTCTTTATCGGGCAAGACAAGGTAAATGATTTAGCAGCCAGCGAACGTGGTATTGCCATGGTATTCCAAAACTATTCGCTCTACCCTCATATGAATGCTTATGAGAATATGGCCTTCGGCTTAAAAATAAAAAAGGTTCCTAAAAAAGAAATAGAAGAACGGGTACTTGCTGCAGCCAAAATATTAAATATTGAAGCCCTTTTATACAAGAAACCAAGAAAAATGTCAGGCGGGCAGCGGCAAAGGATAGCCATAGGACGCGCCATAGTACGCCGCCCAGAAGTGTTTTTGTTTGATGAGCCTTTAAGTAATTTAGATGCCAAACTGCGAAGTAAAATGCGTATCGAAATTGCCAAATTGCATAAAAGACTCGATGCGACCATGATCTATGTGACCCACGATCAGGTTGAAGCCATGACCTTAGGCGAACGCATTATCGTGATGAATGAAGGCNAAATAATGCAAATAGATGCGCCTATAGAATTGTTTAATAACCCTAAAAACAAATTTGTAGCCGAATTTATTGGCACCCCTCAAATGAACTTTATTGATGGTNTTATAAAGTCTAAAGGCGACAAAACAGAATTTGAGAGTGAGGGCGTNACCTTCGATTTATCACAACTCAAATGCTCCCATTTAAAAGACTTTTCAGGAAAAGAAGTTTCTTTAGGGATTCGCTCTGAAAATTTACGCTGGGAGCAGGGAAAGTTGAAGAATTTCGTCATCCTAAAAGGCAAAGTCATTGCTATAGAAGTTTTAGGGAATCAGAAACTAATCTATATCCATTATAATAACAAAGAAATTGTGGCAATGTTTCGTTCAGAAATTGAAGTAAACCTCAATACTGAAATTGAATTTTATTTAAATTTAGAACGCGCTTACTTTTTCGAAAAAGAAACTGGAGAGCGTATTTATTAAGCTTTAAAAAGAAAAAGTGTCAGTTTGAGTGTCCGCCTGTGGCGGATGTATCGAAAACAGCTTTTTCTGATGAAAATCCTTAAGTCGAACTCAGATTACTAAGGAAACTTTGCCCTAATTTTATCCAAACATAAATTATGAATACTGCCTTCATGNGTATGCNTTTTTGATGCATCGGGTTTGTAATTTCCAGCCTGTACTTGTGCGCCAATGGCTTGATAGGCTTCCCTGAATGATTTNCCNTCAATAACCAGNTTGTTAATNCTATCGACCGTAAATAAATATTGGTATTTCGCGTCGTTTAAATCAATCTCTTTTACAATAATTTGTTGAATGGNATAATTAAAAATATCGAGTATGTCTTTAACATCTTCAAAGGCATTAATNACATTTTCTTTTAATAATTGAAAATCGCGATGGTAACCGCTCGGTAAATTATTGGTGATTAATAGCATTTCGCTATGCAAGGCTTGTATTTTATTACACTTGCCTCGAATAAGTTCGAACACATCNGGATTTTTTTTATGAGGCATNATACTACTTCCTGTGGTNAACGCATCAGGAAAGGCTATAAAACCAAAATTCTGACTGGTGTACAAACACACATCCATCGCAAACCGTGCCAGCGTATTACACAAGCTGCCTAAAGCATTTGCAATGGCACGCTCACTTTTACCTCGGCTTAATTGGGCGGCAACCACATTGTATTTTAAAGTTGAAAANNCGAGTTCTTTTGTGGTAAATNCTCTNTCAATAGGAAACGAACTGCCATAACCCGCCGCAGAACCCAAAGGGTTTTGGTCAACAATTTTAGAGACGGCATTAAGCACATGTACATCATCAATCAACAATTCGGCATAGGCCGAGAACCAAAGTCCGAAAGAGGAAGGCATGGCCACTTGCAAATGCGTATACCCAGGAAGTAGGCTGTTTTTATGCGTTTCGGCAAGTTGTAATAAA
>JAESQB010000104.1 GCA_016765375.1 Flavobacteriaceae bacterium
ATAAATATGATAAATTATAGAAAAGACCAATAGAAACAAGGTAATTATAAACAAAAAAACTGTGGCTGACCCTAACGAAAATAATAATTCAATGAGTATCCACGAAGTCAATATGAACTTTCTATTGGATTTTATTGACCAGTTTGTAGTTCTTGTGTGGGATAAGATAACTTTCTTAACTAAAAGAAGATTGAAGCAAAGCATAAAGCTAAATCCATATTTAAAAGAAATAACTATTTCTTCCTCTGGTATTAATAAGCATAACTTGATAATCAAAGAATTAAAAAGAAGGATAGATAAAACTGCTTCACCAATACGGCAAGATTATACCATTACTCCTTTCTTTACGACACTCACAAGGCTTTTAAACACTATTTTTATTAAGGCTTCAAAAAAAACAGACTTGGTTGAACTATACAAAATATTTCAAACCAGTTATGAAACGGTGTATAAGCAATACATTTCTATTAAGATAAGACCTGAAATTATAAATTATTTTCCTTCTCCCATTTTAAATGTCATAAGTGTGAAAGTAGACGAACTTAAGGCAAAAGAAGACGCTATTACTGAAAGAGAACGCGCCGAAGAATTAGAATCCGCAAATTTATATACAAAAAACATCATTACCTCCATGATAGATATGCTTATTGTACTTGATGATAAGGGATTAATTACGGAAGCCAATAAATCGGTTATAGATCAACTGGGATTCCCTAAAAAGGAACTCATAGGGAAACACATTAGCATTATCCTCGAAGAAGAAAAAGAAGACATCAAATTTTCCACGCGAGGCAGATCCACCACGAGGGGAAAAGAAATAGAAGAATTAATAAACAAAGGACAAATAGTTAATCTTGAAAGAACATACAAAACCAAAAGCGGTAAAAGGATACCCGTATCCTTTTCTGGATCAATAATGAAACACAAAAAGGGTAGGGTTCAAGGATTTGTTTGTGTTGCACAAGATAAGACAGATCAGAAAAAAGCAGAACTTGAAATTAAAAAAATCTCAAGACTTCCAGATGAAAATCCCAATCCCACATTGCGTATAACTAATAATGGAAAAATTTTATATGCCAACAAATCAAGTTCTAAGATTTTAAATGACTGGAATTGCCGCATAAATGAAACATTACCGCATACTATGAAAACTTTCGTTAAGAAGGTGTGTGAAACCGGTGAAGTACTTGAAATTGAAGTAGACTATGGTAATACAAATTTATTATTTAGTGGAACTCCCATAAAAGATTTAGGATATGTAAATCTTTATGGTATGGATATCACTAAATTAAAGAAAGAGGAGGAAAAGAGAAAAAAACTTGAAACCTTAGCAGCAGTAGCATTGACCGAAAAAAAACGTGCAAAAGAGTTAAATCAAAAAAACAAAGCATTAAATGAAGCAAANCAGGAACTCAAAGAATTCTCCTATATTACNTCACATGACNTNCAGGAACCACTACGAACGGTCACAAGCNTTGTAGATATATTCNNCAAGCAATACAAAAAGNAATTAGACAANAATGNAGACAAGTACCTATACTATATTTCACAGGCAACAANACGGATGGGTGCATTGATAAANGCTTTACTGGATCACTCCCGATTAGGACANNNCAAGAAACTGACCTNGGTTNACTNCAATGCCATTATAAGGGATATTCAGAATGACCTTAAGTCACTCATAGTAGAAACCAANACCAGCATAAGCACAGCCCAATTACCCCAACTTAAAGCTTATAAAACAGAATTTAACCTGTTGTTTCAGAACCTGATTACCAATGCCATAAAGTTCCGAAAGCCGAACACATCTCCAGAAATAAAAATCACCGCTAACAAGCATAACGGGCACTGGAANTTCTGCTTTCAGGACAACGGCATTGGTATCTCAGACNAACACAAGNAAAAGATATTCGTTATTTTCAAGCGCCTGCACTCAAAAAAAGAATATGAAGGCACTGGCATAGGTCTTGCCCATTGCAAAAAAATTGTTAAATTACACCATGGCGATATTTGGGTGGATTCAAAACTCGGNGAGGGAAGCAAGTTTTATTTTACAATTAAAACTAAACATNAATGAAACAAAAGCTAAATTGCATATTACTGGTGGATGATGATGATGCNACTAATTTTATCAACGAAATGATTATCANNCAAGCCAACTGTACCAAAAAAATACATATTTGTACAAACGGCAAAGAAGCGCTAGACTTCCTTACAAAAAAGAATAACAGTCACTATCCACAACCCGATATTATTTTCCTCGATATCAACATGCCCGTACTTGATGGTTGGCAATTTCTTGAGAGATACAAAGATTTGGATGTTCTTCAAAAAGGTAACATAATAATTGTTATGCTTACTGCATCGCTAAATCCTGATGACAAAGCAAAAGCAGATGCAATAGATGACGTCTCAGGATACATAAATAAACCCTTGAATGACCTAAGAATAGACGAAATACTTCAGAAGTATTTTAAAGATTAGTAATAAAAAAGAAAATAGTGTTATTACAGAATTTCTGAAAAGATTTTAACTTTTAAATTTCCCATTTTACTCCAGTGTATGGACTGTAAAAACCATTAGATTCATTTTACAAAAATGTTATAAATCTGAGGTGATCAATATATATAATATAAACAAATACACTAATAATAGGAATATTTACTATATTTAGGTGATAAACACAGCAGTTTGTTTATTCCTATCGACAGCAAACCCAAAATAGAAAACCACAAATCATGAAAGGAATAATATTCAACATCACAGAAAACTATATTACAGAAAACTACGGTGAGGACAAACTGGATGAAATCATTGCCGACTGTTCACTCATAACTAAAGAACCCTTCGTCGGACCAGGAACATATCCAGACGATGACCTGATGGAGATTATAACAAAGGCATCGCTAAAGCTTGAAATGACCATTGAACAGTTCTTCAAGAAACTTGGACACTACACATTTCCTGTACTGGCAAGCCGTTTCCCCAACTTTGTTACACCATACAATCACCCCAAGGA
>JAESQB010000105.1 GCA_016765375.1 Flavobacteriaceae bacterium
ACCAAGGTGATAGAATCCTTTCCTCCTGAAAATAATAAAACAGGCTTTTCAAATTGAGCAGCGACTTCTCTAATAATGTATATCGCCTCGTTTTCTAAAGGATTAATTTGTGATGTATCTTTCATAGGGTTTTGTTGTTGGTTGTTAGTTCATTGTTGTTAGACGATTACTAAAAACAACTCTTTTGCTCATTTTCTCTCTTTAATTTTAAATTTCCTTTTCAATCTGTTCTAATTATCAATCACTAACAACCGGTAACTAGCAACTAATAAATTAAATTATGCNTGTANTCCGCATTCTCTATTNGATAATACTTTTGTNGGGTCGAAATAATTAAGCTCATTTGGAAGGTTATTTTCCAGTAAAAAATTGTCTAATGCTTCATCTGAAAAATGATAAAAGGGGCTTACTTTTAGGGTACCATCAGCAGCATAAGAGACAATATCTATACTATCTCTAAAAGCCGTTTGTCCTTTACGTAAATTGGTAAACCACACATCGGGCTTATGTTCTGCCATGGCACGTTTAAAAGGCTCTAACTTNACTTGNTCTGTAAATNTTTTGTGTTTTGGATCTTCTACNTNAGGGATTCCNAATACCANATCTCTATGNGCTGTGGTTTGTTTTGGCACATATAAGTGTATGTTTAGCGATAAACTTTCTATTAAGNTTTCTNCATGTTTGTAAGTTTTAGGTGNATTATAACCCGTATCGCACCAAATTACTTTTATATCGGCTTTTACCTGAGTTGTCGCATGCAGTATCGCTGCCTCATAGGGTCTAAAATTTGTTGTGACCACAGGGTTTTCAGCTTGGCTAATTGCCCATTCAATAATTTCGACAGGTGTTTTATTNACTAACGTTTTGTTTATTTCATCTACATTTAAACTCATTATTTTCCCCATTTTATAGTGTTCCATACGCGTTCGTGAAAAAAGTATAAAATCATTTTTGAAACCAATTCTATCGCTCCAATAGAAAGTGCTAAAGCCATTGTTCCAGTAATTAACCATGAAATTAGCACGGTATCTAAAGTCCCAATAATGCGCCAACTAATGGTTTTAGCNAAGCTGCGCTTAATTTTTTCTTCTGATTTACAGGAAACCTCTTCTTTGTATTGCGCCTTTAAAATATTATCAATAATCATTATAAAATTATATTTACTATTTCCCTATCGGATTAGTAGGCTAATATATTATAATTAATAATTAATGACTTTNTTTTAANAATTTATTATGAAATTAAATCGGCTAGAGATTTATTATTGAAAATATGAAGCGTGCTATCTCTTACTTCTAACATCAAATTATGTACTGCACAAGCGTTTTCATCAGGACAATCATCACACTTCTCGTAAAAATTTAAACTCACGCAAGGCACCATGGCAATAGGCCCTTCTAATATTCTCATGAGTGAAGATACTTTAATGTCTTTAGCATTTTTTAAAAGATAATAGCCACCGCCTTTACCTCTTTTTGAGCCTAGAAAGCCGCTTTTACGAAGGGTAAGTAATATGCTCTCTAAATATTTTAGAGAAATAGATTCGCTTTCTGCGATCGTTGCAATTTGAACGGGTGTATTGCATTCCTGTCTTGCTATATAGACAATAGCCTTTAATCCGTATTTTGTTTTTTTAGAAAGCATCGTGCTAATATAGGGGGTTTAACCCGTATTACGCTTCTAAACGACTTTAAAATATAGCGCTGAGCTAGATTTTAAAGACCCTATTTACTTTAAAGATGCTGTTTTAAATACATCAATCTTTTACAAAAGTCTTTTCATCAATCCCTACACCTATCAATTTTAAAGACTTCCATTTTTTAGGCAATTTTGTATTCAATTGAATTACGCCTTTCTCAGTAATATCCAAACCACCTATTCCAAAAAGTACCGATTGGAGCATGCCTCCAGCACCTGTAGCGAAATAAGGATTGGTGCCTCCAGCAGTCTCAGAGAGTACGCCAAAAGGTGGTACTTTATTAGGTTTATAGCTTTTTTCAAACATACTAAAAGCCTTCTCAGCGTTACCCATACGCGCATAAAGCACTGCTAAAATAGCACCGCCCATAGCAGGCCCATTAGGTGACATACGAGGCTCGTAATATTTCAAATCTTTTAAAATATCGCCTCTCTTAGTAATAACTTTTAGTGGGTACGACAATAAATTTACATCGGCTTGTTTAATCATTGCGCCGTCGTACGTTCTATTTTCACGCGTGGTACCATCGGCAAATTTTAAAATAGGAATATTTGCAGCAACGTGACGCCAATCGGGATTAGCTTTATAGCCTAATGCTTCTGCGGCCTTTGCCGAAAATTCTAAAACGGTTTTTACCATACCATTGGTANAAGCNTTATTGTCTATATTCTCTTCCCATTCGTTGGCTCCAATCACATTATTAATTTCATAGCGGCCTTTGCCTTTTCGCTCTACGCGGCTTATCCAAAAATNGGCCACTTCTTTCAACACCGGATAACCTCTGGTTTCCAACCAAAATTTATCGCCGGTAACTTCAAAATATTTCCAAAATGCCCAGCCAACAGTTGCCGAAATATGCTGTTGAAAGGGACCTGTTAATGCCCAAACNGGNGTNTCTTCTGAGCCATCTTCAGCCGATTCCCAAGGAAACATTGCCCCGTCAAAACCATGAGCAAATGCNTTTTCTTTAGCAGCTCCAAGGCGTTCAAANCGGTATTCTAAAAGTGATTTTGCNATTTCAGGTTGTAACACTAATAAGGGAGGGTACATCCAAAGTTCGGTATCCCAAAACACATGCCCNTTATATCCTAAGCCAGATAATCCCATTGGCGATAGCGAATAGGCCGTACCTTTTCTTGCAAAAGANTANAGGTGATATAATGCCGAACGCACGGCGATTTGTGATTCTAGATCGCCTTCAATTTGAATGTCACTTTTCCATAACTTTTTCCAAGCATTTTTATGAGAAGCTTCAAGACGTTGCATGCCTTCTAATTTTGCGAAAATGGTCAACCTTTCGGCTTCATTATGAGGATCGTTATTATGTACCGAAGAAATTGTTGANCCTACAACAGCAAATTTATAAGACTCACCCGCCTTTAGTTTTTTTCTAAACTTCATAAGGTGCATGTTATAATCCCAATCTTCATGAATGATATCGGGCTCATGACCGTGTTTCTCAGGGAAAATAAAAGAGGTAGACGCCGCTACTTTTTTCTTTCCAGGGCTAAAACCCACAGAAGTCATTAAGGGAATTAATACATGTGGTCTNTCAATTTCNGAATAAAAACTACGAACATCAGACAAATGATCTGGTGCCGAAATATAATTTATAGGCGTAATCTCTACATCTTGTTTTGCAGTAATTTCAACAATACTCATTGCTGTATAAGGCAAGTTTCGCAAAGACATTAATTCTTGTTTTACAGTAACTTTATCACCAACACTATAACTTGTGGTCAGTTTAGCTCCGTACATATCCAATACCTGAGCATAATTAGAGATGTCTTTTCTTCCAATTCTTCTGCCGTCAACCTCCAAATGCATATTCATATGACTAAAGGTTTTTAGAATATTACTCACGCGGCCTCTTTGATAATAATCGTATACCCCGTTTAAAACCACATCTTTAACTTTCATNGGTTCTGGCGAAGAGATCAATCCNACCATNCCGTTGGCNACGGTNATGCCNTAATAATTGTTTGGATCGATATCAGTAGCTTGAAGTTCCCAACCAGATTTGGCAGGTTCTTGNGCATTTAGATTGCAAGCTATTANAAGACTAAAAAAGAGAAATATGTGTTTCATAGGTATTTGAAATATTAATTTTTAATGCTAATTTTCTTTAAATATTGGTTCCTCCATCAGCAAAAGCAAAGGTAGTTTTTTTATCCAATTACCGATAAAATTGTTTCACAACTATACGATCCCCATCTTCTTTAATAAAAATGAAGCGTTCATGTTTTTACAAACNCCNATTTTAAGTTGNTAATCAAAAAAGAGTTCGTCNTTAACGATTTCGGCATCAAAATAGTAGTTTTTAATTTCTAGGATTTGCTTTTCGATCTCACAGAGACTCAAATCGTGGGTGGCGATAATCCCTGTACTGTGTGAAGCTACCAATTTCTCTACAAACTGTCTGGAGCCTTTAGCCTTATCGGTACTGTTAGTGCCTTTTAAAATTTCATCTANAATAATAAAATATTGATCCTTACTAATNGCACTTACAATAGANCTTAGNCGTTTTANTTCTGANAAGAAATACGATTCGTGATTNCTTAACGAATCGGTTGTTCGCATGCTGGTAATCAATTTTATCGGGCTGAAACTGTAGCTGCTTGCACAAACAGGAAGCCCAATATTAGCCATGACCAAACTCAAACTTACCGTGCGTAAAAATGTGCTTTTACCGGCCATATTGGCTCCGGTAATGATAAAAAANTGGGTGTTTTCAATCCTAAAATCATTATCTATACGTTCNTNNTCATAAAGCAAAGGATGGCCTAAATTGGCTGCTTCAATTTGTGATGAGCCATCNTTTATTTTTGGAAANGTATACTTACTGTGATTATAGGNAAAATTTCCCATGCTGTTTACAGCATCAAAATAAGCCACCACCTCAAACCATTGTTCCACCTTATGGTGATTGGCAGCTATCCAAGCTTCAATTTTAAGCGAAATGGACAAGTCTCTCAAGAAAAATCCATTGGCAGGTATGGATATTAAAATGTTATTACGCTGATCTAATGCATCTAAGAGTTTTGAGAATTCTCTTAAAATATCCGAAGCCTTTTTACTCTCGGTGGCAATTTGTTTTTGTTTCTTTATCAGGTGTTTGGCCGTAAATGAAGCGTCTTCAATTTTTTGAAGCAACTTATGGTATTGTTGAAATAGGCTTTGTGCCTTACTTATCTGTCTGGAAAGGTTATTTATTTGCTTTAATTTTAAAACCGTAATGGATATGCCCACCATAAACCATGCTAAAACTTGCCCAAAGGTCAGTTTTTCATAAAATGCCAAAGCTAAAACCACTATAGATATTGTGCTTATTAAGGACACAAGGTATTTCATGTGTTTTGGCACAAAGGCTTTATAATGCTTAAGATCCTGTGCTACCTTATAAGAAGAAACTTCTGTCTCTAGCAGGCTGGCCTCGGCCGAAAAATCTTGCCGCCATAAAACCCGACTGGACATTTCTTGTATGGCTTCCTGTTTTTCAACAACCTCGGCCGTGTTATTTTCTATGAGCCAGGTAGCCAATTGTTGTTTTCCTTCTTTTAATGAAGTTCGGTTGAGGTATTGAAAAAAAGAGGCTTTTCCAAACAAATCTATATCCTGACTATAAGCATGCTGCTCATCTTTAAATTCGTCACCTGTAGGCAAATGTTGAAATTCTCGTTTTAAAACTTGAAGCTCGGTTTTATTAATAGCTNTTAAGGCTTTGCATTTTTGTTTTTTATAAGCTTGAGCTTCATATTTAACCAATAAATAAAGGAATGAAACAATACCTATAAGGGCCATCCCTCCTGCCACAATAGCCTGATTGTAAAAGAAATAAATACCCAGTGCTGTGGCTACAAATACTGCTAAACGCAAGGTGCCTAACAGGGCTAATTCTTTATTGAGCCTTGACAAAACTGCCTTTTGTTTAGTGATCTCCTTTTTATAGAATTGGGAAGCTTTGCTCATGAAATTGTTGAAGTTTTTTATTGGATATTTTTTAGATGCCAAATTTAACTAATTAAAACTTTAGTAACTGTTAAAGAATAAATCGTTTGAATTTGACACAGAAATTTTGTTCTTATTTGAGGCTAAAAAATCTAAGCATCCCGTACGTACGGGACGGTTCTATTTTTTAACATTCTTGCCGAGAGGCAAGACCGAAAGCAAAAGGACAAGTCAAAACGGATGAGTTATTCTTTAACAATTACTTAGCAGTGAGAAGTAAGCTATCTGGATTACGAATTTGAAATTACGGATTACGAATTATTTTATTAACCCAGTAACCTAATAACTTTAAGTCTGAAGATTATATTTCACTTTTGGCTTTTTTATTGTTTTTTCTATTTGTTTAATCGGTATTAACTCAGCAACCCAATAAGACAATTACTCTTAAACATATTTTCTGTTTTTCGTTCTAACTTCTGGCTATTGCATGTTGGCTATTGGCTTTTGGCTACTGCCTACTGCTTTATTCTACCTTATATTTTTTGAATCCTCAAACTTGAAGACAGACCCTTATAAAATCTCTAATAATGCCTTATCTTTTTTATTGAGTTTATTAACCACCAATTGGTAAGAATGGTCTATGAGTTCGAAAACAAGACGTAGGTTTAATTCATTTTTCCAAAGCCTTAGGGTATTCCAATGGGTTTTATTCATATGAAATCCAGGTTCTATACTTTCGTGTTCGGCGCGGAGTTCTTGTGCTTTCTCGGGGTCGCATTTTAAATTGACTGAAGCCANNCCNTCTTCCCAGGTTTTTAGCGACGANAANGCAAACATCTTACCCATNACNTTAAATACNANNGTTTCTTCATCAAAAGGAAANNCCTCAGTCACGCCTTTTTTATTCAAGCAATAATCGNGAAAATGGTCTAGTGTCATTTTTNAAGGGTTTTAGTTTTATCACAAACACAGTCAACAAAATTCCTGCTATAAGGCCTAAAATCCCTTCCATGTTAATTAATGATTTTATAGAGTATGGGTTTGCTGGGAGTGGCATCGTTTTCAAAAGAGGCTATCTGTAGGTTTAGCATATAAGACCCGTCTTTAATTTTATTAGGGACATAAATAAGCTCGGTAATGGTAGCTTGGATTCTCATTTTACCATCCAAATCCCAAAAAGCCTTATGCGCCGAGAGCTTACCATTGTCCTTTTCCTTATCCACACTTGGCAGATCAATAAGCAGGTGGTCAATGCCCCGCTCCCTTATAAAAATTGCCGCATCTTCACTAAGGTATGGCCAATTGCTATGAGAATACTGTCTTTGTTTTTTGTCTTTGGTATTAGGCATGGTCCTAATAATAAGTGCCTGAGGTTTTTTCTGCTTTAATAAGAATTGAAGCTGTTTTTTAGAAATAATATAATCCTCGCCATTAAATTCGGGTGCCACGCTTATGAGTTCGGCTCTAAAGAAAAATTGTTTTAAACATTCNTTGATGCTGTAAAATTCTTTNGTGATATGTCCAACACACTCGGTATGGGTACCATGCCCATGCGGATTAAACTGAATATTATTAAAATTAACCGAAGCACCTTCACTCACTTTAGCCGACCACTCACCTTCTTTAACCGCTTCAATTTTTGGAGGGTCTAAATACCACGCCGTAGGATTGGTCTTCCCGGAGACTAGGGTTATAGAAATATCCAAGGGATCAGATAGGTCTATCTTATATATTTTATTATTTAGGCTAATGGAGGTTTGCATTAATTGAAGGGGCTATTTTTTATCATTTATCATAAATAAATCTGAGGCAATTCCGTCGCTTAAAAACTTGCCTTGGGGGGTTATTTTTAATTTATCTTCTTCAAGATACAATAAATCTTCATTTAAATAACGCTGCGATTGTTTTAAGAGATAGGTTTTATAGCTTTTCCCAAAATCGGTTTCAATTTTAGACAAAGAAATTCCCCAAAAGGTTCTCAAACCGGTCATCACATACTCATTATAGCAGTCTCTAGTGCTTAGCTTTTCTACTGTTAATGGCAGGTTATTGTCTTGAATGGCTTTAATATACTTAGGATTGTTGCTAACATTCCAACGTCTTGAATTTCCATTGAACGAATGTGCCGAAGGGCCTATTCCTATATAAGGTTGCCCTTGCCAATACGATGTATTGTGTTTAGAAAAGTAATTGGGCTTTCCAAAATTTGAAATTTCATAATGTATAAATCCTTTGGCCTGGGTTTCTGACACTAAAACATTAAAATGTTCTAAGGCCAAGGCATCGTCTATAGACGGGTAATTTCCCTTTTTTATAAAACCCGCCAAAGCTGTTTTTGGCTCTACCGTTAAGGCATAACTCGAGATGTGCTTTACACCGTAATTAAAAGCCAATTGTAAATTTTCTTTCCATTGCTCAACAGACATGGTAGGGATTCCATAAATAAGGTCGATCGTAATATTATCGAAAAGGCGACTGGCCAATTCTAAACATTTTTTAGCTTCGGTTGATGAATGCGCACGATTCATGTCTCGTAAATCATCATCAAAAAAGGATTGAATGCCTATACTCAATCGGTTAACGGGCGAGTCTGCCAATTGCTGAATTTTTAANNCATCNAAATCGTCGGGATTAGCNTCNAAAGTAATTTCAGGGCTTGCTGNAACNTTATAATTTTGATAAATAACGTTTAATAAGTCTTGAATTTCTTGACTGCTTAGCAAGGAAGGTGTCCCACCTCCAAAATAAATGGTTTCTACGGTTTTATCCTGAAGTTCATCCTTTCTTAATTCCAATTCTTTGGCTAAAGCCAAAAGCATCTCCTCTTTCTTTCTTAAGGACGTCGAAAAGTGGAAATCACAGTAATGACAGGCTTGTTTACAAAAAGGAATATGAATGTAGATACCGGACATTTTTTAATTATGGGTTTTGGGTTATGGGTCTTGGGTTATGGAGATAAAATTTTATTTGTTGCAAATACGGGAATGCCTTCTTTATTATTTTGCTGTTTTCATTCACCATTCATCATTCACCATTCATCATTCACCATTCACCATTCAAAATTCATCATTCATTATTCATTATTCATCATTCATTTATGCTATTTCTTCACACGGGCTTCATTTTGTTTTACAAAACTTTCCCAACCGCTATAACTTTTNCCTATACTTACTCTCCCCGAATTATAAAANTGNCANACCGCTGCGGCCAAACCATCTGTGGCATCNAAGTTTTTAGGCAGGGTTTTTAAATCTAGCAGGTTTTGNAACATTTTCGCNACCTGTTCTTTTGAGGCATTACCATTGCCNGTTANGGCCATTTTAATTTTTTTTGGCAGATATTCNGTNATNGGAATTTGTCTGCTCAAACCNGCTGCCATNGCCACACCTTGTGCTCTNCCAAGCTTTAACATNGACTGCACATTTTTACCAAAAAANGGAGCNTCAATGGCAATTTCATCGGGATGATGGGTGTCAATAAGTTCTATAGTGCGTTCAAAAATAAGACGAAGCTTTATATAATGNTCNCTATANTTNGANAGGTTTAATTCGTTTAACTGAATAAATTCCATCTTCTTTTTAACCACTCTAATAAGACCGAAACCCATAATGGTTGTTCCGGGATCAATGCCTAATATTATTTTTTCAGTACTCAATAGCCGCTATCCTAAATTAATGTACTCAAAGCCTACAATCCCGAATCTTCGGAATTACAGGTTTAAAATCCTTACAAAGCTAAGCAATATTCAGAAACAGCATCAAATTAATTATCATTCTCATGGGAATGGGAATTGCGCATTTTTTTCTATTTTAGCTGGGAATATTGGTTTGACACCGTCATCCATAATGCTTGGTCAGTATATTTTAATACTGTATTGCATCAAGTTAGTAACGACCATGTCAATTAAAAGGGAATTTGGTGAAAATCCAGAACTGTTCCCGCAACTGTAATCTTAGTCCCGATGTAAAATCGGGATGCTTATTGTAAAAAACTTCAAAACCACTGCTTGTACCAAATAGAACAAGTGGGAAGGTAAGCAATAAGACGAGAGTCAGGAGACCTGCCATTTTCAGTTAAAAATAAGTCAAACTTTCGGGATAAAAGTTGAAGTATGATTTACATACTACTCTCGAGCAACAATGAATTAAAATGAACAAAAAAACACGTGTTTTAGGTGTATGTTGTACACTTATCACAACACTTGGTTTCGCACAACAAGAAAGCGAAACCAATGCAGAACAATTAGATGAAATCGTCATTACAGATTCGCGGTTTAAAATTAAAAAAGAGGATTCGGGTAAAGTAATAACCAAAATTACACAAGAAGAATTACAACAATTACAAGGAAAATCTATTGCAGAAATTATTAATGCAACTTCTGGGATCGAGATTAATGGTGCTAAAAGTAGCCCAGGGCAGAACTTAAGCTATTTTGTAAGAGGCGGGCGTA
>JAESQB010000007.1 GCA_016765375.1 Flavobacteriaceae bacterium
GTTGCTTTCTTTCCATCTAGAATACCTGCTTCACCGAGTAAAAATGCTCCAGAACAATTACTTGCCATCCATGATGCTGATTGATTTTGTTTTTTAATATAAGCAATTAGCTTTTTATTCTTTAATAAAGTATCCATCTTATAGGCACTTGGAACAATTAAGACATCTAGCTTTAGATCATCATAGATGGTTTTATTGGCAACGATTTTTAATCCTTCTTCTGAAGTAACTATCTTATTTTTAGTGGTAGAAATAATTACCACTTTGTATGACGAAAACCATGCTTTTTTGGTTGCTGCCCCAAACACTTCAATAGGAGCTGTAACATCACTTGTTAAAAAACCATCAAAAACTAAAATTCCTATTTTTGATGTTTCAGCATAAGCCAAGGAGGAAATGAGCATCATTAAACAAAAACTGCTCAGAGCTATTGATTTTTTTACTCTATTCATATTCTATCTTCCTCTTCTGGGCTATAACGACCTGCATGAGATACTCTGTTCCCAGTCAAGCTATTTTTCCAACATTCTGATAAAACATATTCTGATCATAGGGCGTTTTGTTTTTTAATACACCATAAATGGTATGTAATCTTTTTCTCATGACGGCAACCACGCCTTGCATAGGTGTTTTGCCACGTTGAGCCAGTTGTTCTCGGAATACTTTAACTTGTTTATCATACAACGATGCAGATTGTGCAGGCATGTAAAGTGCGTGCCTCAAATGGCTATTGCCTACCTTGGAAATGCGCACCTTTTTTTGCACGCTGCTGCCTGATTCAAAAGCCCTTGGATCAAGCCCCGCATGCGCTACCCATTGCCGCACATTCATATCGTCAGGCAACATCAGAATCTCACCCAAAATGCGGATAGCAGACAATTCAGCGATACCAATAATGGTAGTGATTAAGGTGAACTTTTGCAGCAATTCATCATCACTTTCAATAAGCTCTAAAGCCTTCTTTTGTAGTTGTGTCATACGGCGTTTGAGGTGTCGAATGTTGACCTCAATATCACTGCTGACCAAATCATTGCGGCTTGAATGTAAACGGTTCTTTTCAGCCACAGATTGACGGCTCAATACATCCATACGCCTTGCAATTGCACGCAATTCCCAGATCTCCGCTTGAGGCGGATTCCAGCTCACAAAAGCCATACGCTCAGCATATTCGGCAAGCATTCTTGCATCTGACGCATCGGTTTTACTGCGCCGCATCATGGCTTTTGCAAAGTCTTTACCCACACGAGGATTGATCACCATCACCTCAATGTTCACGGCACTATGCAACGCCAAAGATAGCTCCAAATGGTAGATGCCTGTGGCTTCCACACAAACCTTGGCTTTGCCTGTACGCTTCTTCAAATAACGAACCATAGCAGCATGACCTTTAGCATCATTAACGAACTTCGTTTGCAACCATTTCCCATCATTCATCAATGCCAAATCCAATGTCTTGGATGAGACATCAACACCAACATAAAGCNCATGATTCTTAGACATAACGACCTCCAATATATAGCTTATGTTCAAGTTCCCCGACCCTGTACTTTATTCGTCATGCCAACCTTGTAGATACAGACTCTTTGGTCTCGGATACTCCACGGTATAGGCGAATGAGGGCGGGGGGCTGATCTCAATTCCAGGCTATGATGCCTTAGGGGCGGAACAGCCTCCCCTGAACTCTTAACTAGCTATACTTATTTTTGGGAACATACAAGGGGCTGGAGATAGCGGAGCGAACGGAAGTCCCTCTCGATTTGACTGGTTATACCTTGTCATAATCCAAGCTCAGATAAACTTGGATGTTCATCAGGGCGGCGACCAAGAGGCCAATGATACTTTCGTTCTGATTCTGTAATTGATACGTCATTGATGCTAGCTAAGCGAAGCTGCATGAGACCAGATTCAGTAAATTCCCAATTCTCATTGCCGTATGATCGAAACCAGTGATTAGCAGAATCGTGCCACTCATATGCAAATCGCACAGATATCCTATTACTAGAGGTAGCCCACAGCTCTTTGATAAGCCTATATTCCAATTCTTTTTTCCATTTATTCTGCAAAAAGGTAATGATTTCACCTCTACCTGAGATAAATTCATTTCTATTACGCCACTGACTATTTTGAGTATAGGCAAGTGAAATTTTTTCTGGATTTTTTGAGTTCCATGCATCTTCTGCAAGTCGAACTTTTTTAGCAGCTGTTTCTTGATTAAAAGGTGGAAATGGTGGTTTAGACTCGTCAGCCATTGTATTCTCCTGTTTACATATTTTTTAAGGTATAACGACCCAAATGAGGGGCGCGAGCTTGCGAGCGTCCCTCTCGATTTGACTGGTTATATTTTCTTCCCAATATATCATTTTCTTTTCCACCATTCTACTGTTTCTTTAATCCCTTGCTCGAATGATGTTGGTTTGAAATCAAAATAATCTTGAAACTTATCATGGTTTACAAGGTATGGCTTTTCAAATTCATACATCATCTCCTTAAATTCTCGCATTAGAGGATTAAACAAGCCAAGTAATGATAAAATACTACGATTTGTTGCACGTATGGAAACTTTTTTATTGAATTCCTTTTCAACCAAGCACATAAAATCTCGTGTTGTGATGGCTGGAGCATTGGGAACATGCCATACCTGACCTAAAGCATCCTCACTTTCTCCTAAAGTAACCATAACTTTGGCAAAATCCATGATGTAAGTATAACTATGTGGCAAATCAATATTGCCAAATAAATTTACAGTTTTGTTTTTCAATGCTGCTCCAAAGCATACCTCACCTAATACTGAATTAATGACATTTGGACCATAAAGATTCGATGCTCTAGCAATGGCTGTTTTTACAACCCCATCTTTATGAATTTGCATCACATCATCTGCCATTTTCATGCGAATCATACCCTTCTTTCCAGTTGCTAAACTTGGTGAACATTCATTTATTTCTCGTCCATTGGTATCGCCATACATATAAAGGTTATCTGCATAAATGAGCTTGGCATGACTTTGGGATACACCTTTTAATATTCCATCAGTTAAAGACTGAAATAATGATGCCCATTGATGATAAGGAGGCACAGCACAATGATAAACAACATCAGCATCAT
>JAESQB010000106.1 GCA_016765375.1 Flavobacteriaceae bacterium
TGCGTGATGAATTGGATAAATTCAAAAAACTTCAGCAGGGTTGGATCATGAGCTTTTAGAATTAAGAAGCAACCCGCCTGCTGAACGGGCAGGGAACCAAGACTAATATGTAGGATGATTGATAATAACTTTAAAAGATTTCGCTCCTAGCTCTCCCGTTCGTACGGGATGGAGCTTATTTTCTTTTAGCTCCTAAGTTTTATAAAGATATCACTCCTACGGAGTTATATGAGAGTATTTAGTTTATTAATAATTACCTATATACAGGTGTTGTGTGCAATTAAAACCGAAAGTTAATGATAGCTCCAAATGACATTGATTATAAAGAAACCAAAGATGTCATAAACGGACAAAAGAAGGCTTCGGAACAGATTGAAAGTTTAAAGAAATGGATAGAAGACCAATTCAGGCTTAAAGTTTTACACATTTTCCAAGACCATTTAGACAATTCAAACCAACCACGACTTAATGTTATATTAGAAAATTATGAAGATGTGGAGAAATTTAATGATAAAACTTATAATTACGATAGTGCTAAACAGAGTATGATTTCCGAAAGGTTTTCTGAAATCAATAATGAAAAGTCAAGTAATAAATCATTTATCAAAAGATTATTTGAAAAACCTAAGGACAAATACTTTGTCTGCTTTTCAGCTTTTAATCCTATAGCGAAATCTGAAATAATCGGAGAAATTCCAGACGTATTGATATCTGAATTTAAAAAACGGAATCAAAATGAAAAAATTTGGGAAATTCACGAAACGTTTTTGGGAGCAATAGTATTTTTATATAAAGACAATGATATTGAGGAATATAAAAATAGTGATGCGATAGAAAAATTGAAAGATGATTTTTATAAAATGGTCAAGCCTTTTGACAAGTCTGGATATTTCCAACGCAATAAATTAAATATTGGAGTTGACTCAAAAGAAAATTTTGATAATAATTACGAAAGTAATTGGTATTATTACTATAAATAATAACTGCACACAACACCGCGTCCTATGAAAAGCACTAGTCCAGTTCTTTAAAGATAATATTTTAATTTTACTTAACTCATAATGTTAATTTTAGGGTGTTGAATTGTTGATAACCCTATTCTGCTTATTGCTATACCTAATTGCGGAAAAAGTGTAAACGCCTGCCGGCAGGCGAGGCAGGGAATCAACCCGCCTGCTGAACGGGCAGGGAACCAGGATTGTATGTTAGGTGATTGATAATCATTGTGTATGTAAATATTAGATCAGTCTAAAAAACTCCGTAGGAGCTACATCTTTGTAATAGCATAAAAGCACAATGTTTTTAGCTCCTTAGGAGCGATATCTAATTATTTAGTTTATTTATAATTACCGATAAACAGGCTAAAACTATTTCTGAAATCNATAAACCATTACATATTACGTCTGTACTGTCCGCCTACATCAAATAAAGCATGGGTAATTTGACCCAATGAACATACTTTACAAACATCCATTAAAGCTTCAAAAATATTTTCGTGTTTAATGGCCTTTTCTTGAAGGGTTTTTAATAATTGGCTTGAAGTTTTCGAGCTGGCTTTATGCAAATGATCAAGCATAGAAATTTGATATTTTTTCTCTTCTTCGGTAGCGCGTATCACTTCTGCTGGTAGTATGGTAGGTGAGCCTTTACTGCTTAAAAAAGTATTTACGCCAATAATAGGAAATTCACCACTGTGTTTTAAAGTTTCGTAATGCAAACTTTCTTCTTGTATTTTACTGCGTTGGTACATGGTTTCCATAGCGCCTAATACACCGCCACGTTCTGTAATACGATCAAATTCAAGCAATACAGCTTCTTCTACAAGATCGGTGAGTTCTTCTATAATAAAAGCGCCTTGTATTGGGTTTTCGTTTTTTGTCAGCCCCAATTCTTTATTGATAATTAACTGTATGGCCATAGCACGTCTTACCGATTCTTCGGTAGGTGTTGTNATGGCTTCGTCATAGGCATTGGTATGTAGGGAGTTGCAATTGTCGTAAATGGCGTAAAGCGCTTGTAAGGTGGTTCGAATATCATTAAAATCTATTTCCTGGGCATGAAGCGATCGNCCTGAGGTTTGAATGTGGTATTTCAACATTTGAGCCCTAGGATTGGCTTTGTATTTNTGTTTTAANGCTTTGGCCCAAATTTTACGCGCCACACGGCCTATTACCGCATATTCGGGATCTATGCCATTGCTAAAGAAAAATGATAAATTAGGCCCAAAAGCATTAATGTCCATGCCTCTGCTTAAATAATATTCAACATAAGTAAAGCCATTNGANAGGGTTAAGGCCAGTTGTGTAATGGGGTTAGCNCCGGCTTCNGCAATATGATAGCCTGAAATAGAGACCGAGTAAAAATTGCGAACTTCTTTAGCAATAAAATACTCCTGGACGTCACCCATGAGTTTTAGGGCAAATTCGGTTGAAAAAATACAGGTGTTTTGCGCCTGGTCTTCTTTTAAAATATCGGCTTGTACGGTACCTCTAACTTGCTTTAGCGTATTTGTTTTTATTTCTTCATAAACGTCCTTAGGCAATACTTGATCGCCTGTAACGCCTAGCAACATAAGGCCAAGGCCATTATTGCCTTCGGGTAATTTTCCTTGATAGGAGGGACGTGCCACTCCTTTTTCTTTGTAAAGGTTTTTAATTTTGTTTTCTACTTCTTTTTCTAAACCATTTTCTATGATGTATTTTTCACAATTTTGGTCGATNGCGGCATTCATAAAAAAGCCCAAAAGCATAGGTGCCGGGCCATTAATGGTCATGCTTACCGAACACATGGGATGTGAAAGATCAAAACCTGAGTAGAGTTTTTTAGCATCGTCTAAACAGCAAATACTCACGCCGGCATTGCCTATTTTCCCGTAAATATCTGGCCTAATATGAGGATCGTTACCATAAAGGGTCACACTGTCAAAAGCGGTAGAAAGACGTTTGGCGGGCATGCCCAGGCTTACATAATGAAACCTGCGGTTGGTGCGTTCTGGACCGCCTTCGCCTGCAAACATTCGGGTAGGGTCTTCTCCGGTGCGTTTAAAAGGGTATAATCCTGCTGCAAAGGGAAATTCTCCGGGCACATTTTCTTGCAGGCACCAACGTAAAATATCACCCCAAGCCTGATATTTTGGTAAGGCAATCTTGGGGATATTGGTATAGGATAAAGAGGCGCTGTGGGTTTCTATTTTAATCTCTTTGTCGCGAACTTTAAAACTGTATATAGGGGCTTTATATCTATTAACTTTCGCTTCCCATCCAATAATGGTTTCCCAATTAAAAGGATCTAAATTCATTTTCACCCGATCGAATTCAGCCAATAATAGTTTTATAAAATCTTGGTTGTTATTTATTTGTGTGTTGCCAAGATCAATGCCTTGTTTGCTTATGCTTAAATTAGANTTGCTGACACTTTCNAAGGTTTTGTAAATGCCGTATAACTTTTGAGCAATTTCAACCTGTTCGTTTCCTTTTTGATCATAAGCNCGATTATTTTCTGAAATTTCAGAAAGATATCGNGTTCNNGATGGCGGAATAACAAAAACTTTCTCAGACATNTCANCNGAAATGNTGTAGTTGCTNTTTAAATNNGTANTTGTTTTNTCGGCTAAGGTATTCATCACCTTTTTATAAAGGGTATTCATGCCGGGNTCATTAAACTGAGAGGCTATGGTTCCAAAAACAGGNAGCTCNTCTTGNGGNATGTNCCACAAGTTTTGNTTCCGCATATATTGTTTTTTAACATCTCTAAGNGCATCNAANGCACCNCGTTTATCAAACTTATTNATGGCCACTATATCGGCAAAGTCCAACATGTCTATTTTTTCNAGNTGTGTAGCAGCACCAAATTCTGGNGTCATGACATANAGNGAGATGTTACTGTGNTCTAAAATTTCGGTGTCACTTTGTCCAATACCCGAAGTCTCTAAAATAATCAAATCGAATTCGGCTGCCNTGAGCACTTCAATGGCTTCNCTTACNTATTTTGANAAAGCTAAATTAGATTGCCGAGTGGCTAAAGAACGCATATATACGAGTGGCGAATTTATAGAATTCATTCGTATACGATCGCCTAATAAGGCGCCTCCTGTTTTGCGTTTGGATGGGTCTACAGAAATTAGTCCTATGGTNTTTTTAGGAAAATCTATTAAAAACCGTCTTACCAATTCATCAACTAAAGANGATTTTCCNGNACCTCCAGTACCNGTAATTCCNATAACAGGGGTCTTGGAATNTTTATTTTTCNCATGAATTTTTTTTAAGATCTTTTGACCNACTTCTGGAAAATTTTCTGCTGTAGAAATTACACGGGCAATAGCTCCGGCATCTTTATTTAAGAGCTTTTCCATTTCATCATTAAGATGTTCCCCAATGGGAAAATCTGAAATTTTAACCAGATCATTGATCATNCCTTGTAATCCCATTTTTCTACCATCGTCAGGCGAATAGATACGNGTAATGCCGTAATCCATCAANTCTTTAATTTCTTTGGGAAGNATNACACCGCCACCNCCGCCNAAAATTTTNATATNNNTNGCACCGCGTTCCTGTANCANATCNTACATGTATTTAAAATACTCNTTATGTCCGCCNTGATANGAGGTCANGGCAATNGCATTGGCGCCTTCCTGAATGGCACAGTTCACNACTTCTTCNACNCTTCGGTCATGGCCTAAATGAATAACTTCAACNCCTGTAGNTTGAATGATGCGTCGCATAATATTAATAGCNGCATCATGCCCATCAAAGAGGGANGCTGCGGTAACAATACGAACTTTGTTTTTTGGTTTATAAGGAGTGGTATGTTGCATATAATGATTGTCGGTTTCTGTTTGCGAATTTACGAAATTCACAGTCAAAAGCGAAAATTTCAAACATCCCTTAATTTNAAAAAATGAATTNGANTATATTTAGCTAATANTATAAACAAAGTTCTTTCAAACGAAAGGGCTTTAATGGTTATAAAAATTTATTGTTATAATTAATCTTTAAATGAATTTAGGAATTTAATAAACCCCGTTCTTTTAAATTATTGATGGTTCTGTTTAGGCTTCTCAAGGTAATGCCTAGATAATT
>JAESQB010000107.1 GCA_016765375.1 Flavobacteriaceae bacterium
TTTAGGGTGTTTATTTCAATTTTTGAAAGCAATGTTTTACCAATATCCGATTGTAAAGCAGCAAACTTAAAATGTTTTTTCTTATCGTTTTTAATGACTGTAATAACCGTGCTATTGCACAAATTGCAATGTCCGTCAAATAAAATGATGTTCTGTTCTTCTAGGGTCATTATTTTCGTTCAACCAATTCCAGTTGTTCCAGATTGGCTTCGGTTATAAAGATACCATAATTTACAGTGGCTTTTTTCTTTTCAATGCGGTCAATACTACCAAGCGCCTTTCCATCAATGAGCCGTACTACATCACCAACCTTTAGGTCGATTTTTGGTTTATCGGCTGGTTTTCTCTTAGCAATTGCTTTTTCTTTCTTTTTACGTTTTCTAATCACAGCCACCTTTTGCTCTACTTCTTGGGTGACCTCATGTTTTTTGATCTTGGCGGCTTTCTTTTCTTTAACACTTACTTTCTTTTTCTTTGCACTTTCTATAGCAGCCATTTTAAAGAGCTCATCCATGAGCTGTTTCTTACTTCCGTTATTAAAATAAGATTCAGACAGGGCATCTATTTTTTTACCTAAAGCAATATACCGTTGATTGGTATCGTATAACTCTTGAAAATTTTCTAGTTTTTCTTTTATTTTGGTATTGATACTTTCTAATTGTATGCTTTCTTCTCTGACCTTTTGTTCTTTAGTTTTCAGAGATTCTGAAGTTTTCCTAAGCTTGGAACGCTCTATTTGCATATTGGCCAAACTCTTGTCGAAACGCACTTTACCGCCTTCAATTTTTTTCTTTGCCCTATTGATTAAACTATATGGTATCCCATTTTTTTGAGCAACCTCAAAAGTAAAAGAACTTCCTGCTTCGCCCAATTGTAACTTGTACATGGGTTCCAGACTTCTGGTGTCAAATTGCATATTGGCATTGGTAGCATAATCCAGTTCGTTGGCAAGCAGTTTTAAATTGGTATAGTGTGTGGTNATCACTCCATAAGCTTCCCGTTCGTAAAATACCTCTAAGAATATTTCGGCNAGTGCNCCNCCTAACTCNGGNTCGCTACCTGTACCAAACTCATCAATAAGNA
Source organism: Flavobacteriaceae bacterium (assembly GCA_016765375.1). GTDB lineage: Bacteria > Bacteroidota > Bacteroidia > Flavobacteriales > Flavobacteriaceae > NORP215. Next base: position 1,084 of record JAESQB010000107.1, read on the forward strand.
AAAGCGTTTNGGGNTTNCACTTCTTTAAAAATTGATTCATNTTTTTAAGCCGGTAACTGTAGGTGCTTAATTGATTTTCAATAGATTGATTATCNCCAATATCGGTGAGNAGCCTGTCAAAAAGACAGAGTTCACTATGGGGGTGAACAGGAATTAAAAAGCCACTTTGCAACATAATTTGCAATAANCCTATGGTTTTAAGCGTGATGCTTTTTCCNCCTGCATTTGGCCCNGAAATAACCGTAATNCTNTTTTTAGGATCNAGNTTAATNGTTTGGGGGTAAGTTTTAGTTCCCGTTTTTTTATTGTTTAAAAATAAGAGNGGATGATAGGCGTTTTTGAGAAATAACGTTTTATTTGNGCTTATTCTAGGAAGAATACCTTCTATTAAAACGGCATATTTNGCCTTGGCGTAAATCACATCAATTTTNGAAAGATAGTCTTGGTAGTTTTTTAAGATNTANCTGTAGGGTCTTAAAAAATTGGTGAGATCTTTGAGAATTNTTGTAATCTCTTCCTGTTCATCAAATTCAAGATTGTTTAATTCTCTCGAATATTTAAGCGTGGCTTCGGGTTCGATATATACAATNCTTCCNGTTTTTGAACTTCCCATTACTGANCCCANNATTTTNTTTCTGTACATGGACTTTACAGCCAAAACCCGCCTNTTATCAATNACAGTTTCTCTTATATCGTCTAAATANTCAGCTTTTGTATAGTTGGAAAGGGCAGAAACAAATGANGCNCCAATTTTNCCTTTTACAGCGTTAATGGTGCTACGTATAAATTTTAATTCGGGTGTCGCNGAATCTTTAATGNTGCCAAAACGGTCAATTATTTTTCCAATTTCTTTAACTATAAGAGGTTCAAAGTCTATAGCTTGTGATTTTGCGTTTAAATTCACATAGAATTCTTCATACTTTTTAAAAAATTTTAAAAGCAGCTCAGTGGTTTTAGAAAGTGTTAAAAGGCGATTAAATCCCGATACTTCTATGGTGCTGTTTTCAATATTAAACAGCTGTAGCTCTTGTGTTATNGCNGTAAAACCATGATTGGGNATGCGGTTGTCATTCTCGAAGGATGCCATAAACTCTTTGACCAAGACCAGGGCAAGCTCAATTTTAGTTTTATCCTTAAANGGGCTAATTTTAAATATNGAATCCNTTCCCAGNTCGGTGATACACAAGTCTGCTNCCTGTTGTAAAACCGNTGGAAANTCTAAATCGTCTAATGTTTNTTGATGAATGNTNACCATTACATANNTTCTNCTTAATTTTAAGCTCTGCAAAAATAGNAANTATGGATTTAAAATTTGNANCAAGTTGGAAGGAAACACTTCAAGANGANNTGGAAAAACCTTATTTTAGATCNTTAAAGGAATTTGTGTCTTCTGAATATGAAACACACCAATGTTANCCNCCTNAANATCAGTTNTTTTCAGCTTTTGATCACACCNCTTTTAATAAGGTAAAGGTGGTTATTTTAGGTCAGGATCCTTACCATGGGCCACAGCAGGCTAATGGTTTGTGTTTTTCTGTAAATACCGATGTGCCATTGCCACCCTCTTTAAAAAANATTTATGCCGAAATTAAAAACGATCTAAAAATAGAACCACCCCAAGATGGCGATTTAATGTTTTGGGCAGAACAGGGTGTTTTAATGCTTAATGCTACCTTAAGTGTGAGAGCTCATGAGGCCGGCTCTCATCAGAAAAAAGGATGGGAAGCTTTCACCGATGCCGTTATAAAATTACTGTCCAAAAATAGAGAAGGCCTTGTATTTATGCTGTGGGGGGGCTATGCAAAGAAGAAGGGTGCTCAGATAAATAAAGCTAAACATCTTGTTCTTGAATCTGGACATCCTTCGCCTTTAAGTGCAAATAGAGGATATTGGTTTGGNAATAAGCNTTTTAGTAAGGCTAACGATTATTTAATTGTGCAAGAAAAAAAAATAATTAATTGGGGATATCACCAATAATTTATTAAGCTTGCTCATGGATAGAAGGCGGCATTTAGGTTTTCGACATTTTTAAATTNGTTAATTTTTCTCATCTTTACAAAAAATAATAATTGATGTTAGATAAATGTTTTAAGATTTTTGGAATTGTTCTTATGTTATCTCAACCTCTAATAGCACAAAACCTAGGTAGAATTCAACGTGGGCAGAGAGGCTATACACCACCACCAACCTATATTGAGGCTAGTAATCCTACCTTAGCAAATGCTATTGATGTGGCCAACGAAAAAATGCCGGTTTATATTGAAAAATTCAAATTGGATGATTTTGAGGCCGCAGTGTTTAAAAACATGCTGGTAGGTCATGAAACAAAAATGAAGGCTATAAACGAAAACCCAAGCCTAGATTATTATACCAGACAAGAAGTTTTGACAAAACAACTGGATGCTTTTTTAATTGAATTGAAAACCATTTTAAGTCCGGAAGAGATTTTAGAATTTCCAACCATACAGTTTGATAAAAGAATTGGAAAAAAGAAAAAGAAGAAAAAGAAAAAGAAGCGATCAAAAAAGAAAAAATCATAAGACTTTCCTAAATTAACAATCAAAGAGTTCAGCTGAGCTCCTTTTTTTTGTAAATTACTTGATGAAGTTATCTTGACTTTTCGTTCTTTCCTGCAAAAATAACATTTTGCGTCCTGATTTTGTCTTTTTCGCACAACGTCCCGTACGTACGGGATGTTGTTCAAAAAAGACTTCATCAGTACACAAAAGCCTTCCCGCACGTGCGGGACGGTTAAAGAAAAAAGTTAAGATGACTTCAATTAAAAATCTATTTAATTATGAGTGTTTTAATTAAAAGTAGTTTATACTTAGTTTTATTGCTGTCATTTCAGTTAAGTTTTGCACAAAGCCAGCAAAAGGAAGTGACATTGTATTGGGATGCCTCTTTCTCAATGCAGGATCGAAATCTGGAAAACGATTTTGAATTACTAAACAGGTATTTTATAGAGAATAATGAATTGTTATTACACCTAGTAACGTTTAGCAATGAGATAAACTTAAAGGAAGATTTTATTATAAAAGAGGGCAATTGGTTGGCTTTAAGGAAGGAACTTTCGCAAACGCTATACGATGGTTCTGCCTCATACAACTTACTTTTTAAAGCCCCTCTAAGCCATGAGTATATACTGGTTTCTGATGGGGGCGGGTATTTTAAGGATTTGCCAAAATCGTTTAGAAATCCTGTTTATGTGATCAATATTAGGGCTTCGGTAAATAATGCTAAACTTAAGCATTTTGCTTTGGCTTCTGGAGGTGATTTTTTAAGTCCATACCTTACAATGAAACCTATAGTAAGTGGTAGTGCAATAAGCACACATATAGAACTATCGGGTGTGATTAGTGATGAAATTGGCCCTTTAAAAGATGTTACCCTTCAAGTTATAGGAAGCACAATAAAACAATTGACCAATGCTCAAGGCCATTATAAAATAAAGGTAAAACAGGATGCCATATTAGAATATTCTTTTTTAGGCATGCGAACCATTAGGTCTAGTGTACCTCAATCTGGAATAAAAAATATAAGGATGATATCTGGAAATGAACTTCTAGACGAAGTATTGGTGACAGTAGAAAAAGAGAAAGTAGAAGAAATTCTT
>JAESQB010000108.1 GCA_016765375.1 Flavobacteriaceae bacterium
CATTAATCCTTATACCGTTGGAACGGGACATAAAATTGCCGAATTATCTATATTTTCAGGGGCATTATTACGAACCGTACTCTGTTTTTCGGCTTTGAGTTTAATGGCCTATTACAATGTGAGGTATTTTAAAAAAATCACAAAAGACCCCGATAAAAGCCTAGGTAAAGACTTGAATGAAGAAGGGTTAGCGCTTTCTAAACCTATTTCAGAATACACAATGTCCTTTCGAAACTGGTTGGTAATTTCTATTTTTATTATTGGCTTGGGTTTTATTCTTTACGGTGTTTTTAATTGGGATTGGTATATTAACGAACTTTCTGCAGTATTCATCATGGTAGCTGTAGCTAGTGGATTGGTGTCGAAAATGTCTGCCACTACAATAAGCGAATCGGTTTTAGACGGGGTGGCAAAGGCGGCTCCCGGAGCCTTTATGGTAGGTTATGCCTCTTCGATAATGATCTTAATGCAGATGGGCAATATAGGAGATACNATATCTTTTCATCTGGCAGAAATGCTTCAGGGCATGTCTTTATACGGCTCTGCAGTAGGTATGTCTGTGACCCAGTCGGTTACTAATTTTTTTATTCCTTCAGGNAGCGGACAAGCTTTGGCTACCTTACCGGTTATGATACCTTTANGGGATGTCTTGGGCTTGACACNACAAACCACGATATTGGCCTTTCAGATAGGCGATGGTGTTTCCAATTTAGTAAATCCTACTCTTGGTGGCTTAATTGCGATGCTTAGCATGTGTCGCGTGCCTATAGATAGATGGTTGAAGTTTATTTTTCCTTTGGTGTTATTGGTAATTGCAATATCATGGATAGCCCTTATTATAGCCGTAGCCATAGGATATAGTTAGTAAAAAATAATAAGAAGAAAGACTTAGTTTTTCTTTAAAAANATATCATATAAAATAATGAATGCAGAACAAATTCTTGCCAAACTCGTTGNCTTTCCNGTATTGGGNGGCGAAAGNAATTTAGAGATCATCCANTGGATTAAAGATTATGTTGAGGNNTTTGGCATAAATGCCATTTTAGTGCCTAATGAAGAAGGTAATAAGGCATCTCTACATTGTAGGGTAGGTCCTGCAGTTGATGGCGGATTAATTCTTTCTGGACACACCGATGTAGTTCCGGTTGAAGGGCAAGCATGGGATACAGATCCCTTTGTTTTAACCGATAANGGCAATGGNTTGATCTATGGTCGCGGTACCTGTGATATGAAAGGCTTTGTGGCCTGTTGTTTGGCTGTTTTACCCAAAATGGTAAAAGCCGATCTTAAAATCCCTATTTATTTTGCTTTTTCTTATGATGAAGAAATTGGATGTTTAGCGGCTCCCGATCTTATCAAACACTTTCAGGCCAGTTATAGTGAAACCGCAAAATATGCCATTATAGGCGAGTCTTCAATGATGCANCCNATAGTAGGGCAAAAAGGAATTTGNGTTTTGGAAACACATGTTAATGGTTCTGCAGGNCACAGCAGTAGAATTAGACAAGAAGTGAGTGCCATTCACGAAGTAGCAAGGCTTATTTTATGGCTTGAAAATAAAATNAACAGTCTTGTTGAAGCGGGACATATAGATAATTGTTTTGAACCTCCACACTCGTCCCTTCATGTAGGCAAGGTGAACGGCGGGATAGCGCCTAATATTATTGCCGATAATGCTTCCTTTTCATGGGATGTTCGAGTGATTCCCAAGGATAATGTTTATGAAATTATTGAAGAGTTTAAAACCCATTGTCGCCAACGAGAAACAGAATTGCGCTCTGTTTTTAAAGGTTTTAAAATTGAAGTGGTCGAACATCATCCTCCTGTACCACCCTTAGATACGGCCGAGAATATGGATATAGTAGCTTTGACAAAAAAACTAACGGGAAATAGTCAACTTAGTACTGTGGCTTATGCCGCCGAGGCCGGTCAGTTTGCTGAGGCTGGGTATCAAAGTATAATCTGTGGACCAGGATCTATAGCGCAGGCCCATCGCGCTAATGAATTTGTAGCACAATCTGAATTGGAAAAATGTGTGGTGATGATTGAAAATCTAGTGAATGAATTTGAAAATGGTTAGTATTTGTTAACCACTAATTTTTTGCTTAAGNTTTTAAAACTTTTATGTTTGAGTTGTTGAGTTGTTGAGTGAATGTGTTATGATTTAGTTTTTCTAGCTTCTAATTTCCATAACTTTAATTCATCATCCATAACTTAATTCCCTTCTCTAACTTTATCCAATAAGCTGTTTAGTTGTATCATTTCTTCTGAATTTAACCCAGACAAAAGGATGTCCATTTTTTGTTCCTGAACGTCTATCTCGCTTAAAAGTGCCAAACCTTCTTCCGTTATTTTAACATCAATTTTTCTGCGATCTTTTTTGCAAACTTTTCTTTGAAGTAGTTTTTTTGTTCTTAACCGCTCTATTAACCGAGTAACATCAGAACTTTTATCTAACATACGTTCTTTTACAATGCCCACATTAGCTGAGCTTGGATGATGCCCTCTGAGAATTCGTAAAATATTAAACTGCTGTTGAGTTATTTTAAAGCGTTTAAAGAGTTCTTGAAACCTGTTGTTTATATAATGATTTGTGTAAAAAAATATTGACAATAGTTTTATGGCTATCGTTTCTAAACTTTGTTCTAGTCTCTTCTTCTAATTTCATGATTAAAAGCCTGTTTGAGTTTAATATAAACTTTAATGCAATTATATAATAAAAATACCTTTAAATTATACTCTCTAGAACTTTAATCAATAAATAGCTATACTAATAAGGGGCTCATAATTATTATGAAGCCCTTATTAGTTATATAGTAGAGGATAATTTATTTTTGTTTCAATAATCTAACACTTAAATCTAGGCTTACCTCATCACCTATTAATAATCCTCCCGACTCTAAAATTGAGTTGTATTTGAGACCAAAATCACTTCGCTTGATAAGACCTGTAATTTTAAGTCCTGCTGTAATACGACCATAAGGGTCCTTTACTGTGCCACCGTAATTTACATTTAAAGTAATTTCTTTGGTTATGCCATGTAGGGTTAAGTCGCCTTTTATTTTGTATTTTGATTTTTTAGTACTTTTAATTGATTTTCCTTTAAATGTAATTTTAGGGTGGTTTTGTACATCAAAAAAGTCGGCCGACTTTAAGTGACTGTCTCTTTTTTCTACACCGGTATCAATACTTCCTGCCTCTATACTAAAATTTACAATAGCATCAGAAAAGTTTTCTTTTTCAGCCAATACGAGCCCTTCAAAACTCTTAAAATAACCCGTTATTTCTGAAATAACCATGTGGTTTATTGAAAATTGAATTCTTGTATGGTCATTGTCTATAGTCCATTTTGATTGCTGCGCTGTTACAGACATTCCTGTTATCACTAACATAATTACAATTAATTTTTTCATGTTTTTGTTTTTTTGTAATTTCTTAATCTATATTAAGAATAAGAATTGAAGACTAAAGAAATGGTTTAAATTGTTAAAAAAACGATTATTTATTTTTAAGCTAAAATGATTATTTTTAAACTTTATTGAAATCTAAATTTATGATTTTAATTTTTAANCAAACTATANACTANGAATTTATAAATATGAAATTAAAAAAACTTTTTTATTTGGTAGTCATCATTTTTTGGAGCTGTTCCTCACCAAAATCTTATGACATAATTATTAAGAATGGTCAAATAATTGACGGTTCAGGAAAAACATCTTTTCAAGGTGATATAGGTATTAATGGTAAAACTATTACGGCTATAGGTAATTTGGAAGGTGCCACTTCAGAAAACATAATTGACGCCAATGGTTTGGTTGTAGCGCCAGGCTTTATTAATATGTTGAGCTGGGCAGTAAGCTCGCTCATTGAGGATGGCAAGTCGCAAAGCGACATTCGTCAAGGCGTTACTTTGGAGGTTTTTGGAGAAGGCTCATCTTGGGGGCCACTAACGCCAGAATCTAAGAAGCGGATGCTGGAAAGTCAGGGTGATATAAAACACGATATTCCTTGGAATACGCTAGGCGAATACCTCGAGTTTTTGGAAAATAAAGGGGTTTCTACCAATGTAGCTTCTTTTATTGGTGCGACCACTCTAAGAGTTAATACGGTAGGTTATGACGATAGAGCAGCTACGGAAAAAGAATTGGATTCTATGCGAAGTATGGTGCGTTTGGCTATGGAAGAAGGTGCTATGGGTATTGGCTCATCGTTAATTTATGCGCCGGCTTTTTATTCTTCTACGGAAGAGTTAATCGAAATGTGTAAAGTTGCTTCTGAATACGATGGCATGTATATTTCACATATGCGATCTGAAGGTAATAAACTATTAGAAAGTCTAGATGAACTCATTACTATAGCCAAAGAGGCTAATATTCGTGCCGAAGTATACCATTTAAAGCAGGCTGGAAAATCCAATTGGAATAAATTAGATGCCGTGATTTCAAAAATTGATTCTGCCCGAAAAGCAGGATTGCATATTACTACCGATATGTATAACTATACGGCAGGAGCCACTGGTTTAGATGCTGCTATGCCGCCTTGGGTGCAAGCTGGAGGTTATAAAAAATGGGCAGAGCGACTCCAAGACCCCGCCATTAGAAAACGGGTTATGAAAGCGATGGTGACCCCCACAAATGAATGGGAAAATTTATTGCTTATGGCAGGTTCTGCCGATAAAGCCATTTTAGTAGGCTTTAAAAACGACAGTTTAAAATACCTTACTGGAAAAACNNTNAAAGAAGTTGCCGAAATGNGNNANACTTCNCCTGAAGAAACNGCCATGGATCTGGTNATACAAGACGGCAGTCGTGTGGGAACGGTATATTTTTTAATGTCTGAAGNCAATGTAAAAAAACAGATAGCCTTGCCTTGGATGAGTTTTGGCTCTGATGGGGGTTCATTAGCTACCGAAGGCGTGTTCTTAAAGTCGAATACCCACCCAAGAGCCTACGGAAATTTTGCGCGTTTGTTAGGTAAATATGTGAGAGATGAAAAGGTTATTACTTTAGAAGAAGCCATTTATAAATTAACGACCCTGCCAGCGTCAAATTTAAAAATTAAAAAGCGTGGCGCTCTTAAAGTAGGCTATTTTGCCGATGTTGTTATTTTTGATCCTAATAAAATACAGGATAATGCTACTTTCGAAAAACCCCATCAATATGCTACGGGTATGAAGCATGTGTTTGTAAATGGAACTCAGGTATTAAGTGATGGCGAACATACAGGAGCAACACCGGGACAGGTGGTTAGAGGCCCTGGTTGGAAACAATAGCTGCTTAAAGAATATTGAATGTTGAAGTGCCCGTTTAAGATTTCAAATTAACAGCTAGAGTAATTTTCTTGAAGTAATCAATTTTATCAAAATTTCTTGTAATCATACCGAATACCTCAATTGGACATAGTAAAAATGAGTCAAATAAGTCGTAGTTTGATGTTCTGTATTCGATGTTCAATATTCGGAATTCAAAAAAAAGCCTTGTATCAAGTTTTTAATTTGATTGCGGGGCTTTTCTATACAACTTCGTTAGCTATTACAATTAACGAATAAGCCGTTGTTATAAAAGTAACTAATACGGCATAAACAGCTAATAATGTGTTTGGTTTAGGANTTGCTTTTAAATAGGTGTTTGTTGCTTTCATAATAAATTAATTTTTTGATTTATATGTTTTTTGATTGTTTGATAGTGCAAATGTATAGGAGGTATTCACTTAAAAAAAAATGGTAATGAGCTGTAAAATTTTAGGGTTCTATTGTTTTAAGAGACTTTAAATTTTGGTTTTAAAGAGCGTTTTTATGATAAATTTTAACTTAGGCACCGTTTAATTTAGGTCTTGATTGTTTTTGTTTGTAGATTATATATTAAGAATCAGCACCTTTTTTTATTAACTATCTATTAATGATAGAAGTAAGTAAATGAATAGGCGTTTGCGATTTTTCAAATAAAAATTACTTTAAAAAACATTGGGAATATATAAAATGGAGTACTAACTTTGTANNACAGGCATTGTATTGATATATTGATGAGCGACCTTGTAACNATAATCGATTCTCTAGAAACTAGAATTAGCGAACTTCTTTTAAAATATGAAGTTTTAAAAAANGCTAATAAGAAACTCAAAGAAGAGTTAACTGTTTCTAACAATTCCCAAGAGGTTTTAATAAGCCATTTGGACGATTGTAAGGCAAAATATACCTCGCTTAAAATAGCAAATGCAATGCTAGGCAGCAATCAATTTAAAAAAGANACNAAGCTCAAAATAAATTCTTTAGTTCGTGAAATTGACCATTGTATTGCTCAAATTAGCGACTAACGAAAANCTATGTCAAACCAACTAAAAATAAAGCTTTCTATTGCAGATAGGGTTTATCCATTAACNATAGATCCTAAACAGGAAGAGAGCCTTCGCTCAGCAGCAAAGAAAATAGAGAGTATGATTAAAACGTTTGAAAAAAATTATGCCGTAAGAGACAAACAAGATGTTTTGGCCATGTGTGCCTTACAGTTTGCTTCTTTGGATGAGCAAAAAAACATTAATAGTGAGAGTGATGAGAAACATATAAAGGGCAAATTAGAAGCGCTTAATAATTTAGTTTTAAATCATTTGTCATAAGGTTCTTTTAAAATAAATAGGTTACTGCCTACATTGATATTATTTTTGATAAACTCAACATTAGTTCTTTAAGAAGGGTGAGTTGAAGATGTAAAAGCGTGCCGTCTTAGAACGGATACTTGATCGTCTTGTTAGCCCTAAACTTGTTAAAAGGAGTTTGACAAAACGACATATTGATGTAGGTTTTTTTTATACATAAAATTTAGACACTATGGATAATATAACTATACTTATTGTAACAGGAATTATAGGAACAGTTATTGGATTTTTACTAGCCAAAATAATAGAAAGAAATAGTGCTTCACACCTTATAAATTCAGCAAAAAATTCGTCAAAGTCAATCTTAAAAGAAGCGGAATCTCAGGCCGAGAACATGAAAAAAAATAAAATGTTACAGGCCAAAGAACGTTTTATCGAACTGAAATCTGAGCATGAAAAGTTTATTCTAAATCGAGAAAGAAAAATTTCTGAAGCCGAAAAACGTACTCGAGATAAAGAGTCACAAGTTTCAAGCGAATTATCTAGAAGCAAAAACTTAAATACAGAATTAGAGAACAAGGCAAATGATTACGAAAGTAAACAAGAATCTCTAAGCAAAAAGAGAAGTGCCATAGACAAACTTCACAAAAGCCAGATAGAACAACTGGAAGTTATTTCAAGCCTTTCTGCCGAAGAAGCCAAAACCCAACTNGTTGAAAGTTTAAAAGAAGAAGCCAAAACCGATGCTATGGCCTTTGTGCAGAATAGTNTGGAGGAGGCTAAGATGACGGCTCAACAAGAAGCNAAAAAAATTATNATNANTACNATACAGCGTATNGGAACTGAAGAGGCTATAGANAATTGNGTNTCGGTTTTTAATTTAGAAAGTGATGATGTAAAAGGGCGTATTATAGGTAGAGAGGGTAGAAATATTCGTGCCATTGAAGGTGCTACCGGTGTCGAGATTATTGNTGACGATACTCCCGAGGCCATTATACTTTCTTGTTTTGACTCTGTNCGTCGTGAAATTGCCAGACTATCCTTGCATAAATTGGTTACCGATGGNCGTATTCACCCAGCACGTATTGAAGAGGTGGTTAAGAAAACACAAAAACAAATAGAAGAGGAAATTATAGAAGTAGGNAAACGTACTGTTATAGACTTAGGTATTCACGGCCTACATCCCGAGTTGATAAAAATCGTTGGGCGTATGCGTTACCGATCTTCTTATGGGCAAAACCTCTTACAACATNCCAGAGAAGTTGCAAAATTATGTGGCGTAATGGCTTCAGAATTAGGCCTCAATCCAAAATTGGCAAAACGTGCCGGACTTTTACATGATATCGGNAAAGTACCCGATACCGAAACCGAAGTGCCTCATGCCATTTTAGGNATGCAATGGGCTGAAAAATACGGTGAGAAAAAAGAAGTGTGTAACGCCATAGGGGCGCATCACGACGAAATTGAAATGACCTCCTTATTATCACCTATAGTACAAGTGTGTGATGCCATAAGTGGTGCCAGGCCGGGTGCCAGACGTCAGGTATTAGATTCTTATATACAGCGCTTAAAAGACTTAGAGGTTATTGCCTTTGGTTTTANCGGGGTNAATAAGGCTTATGCTATACAAGCTGGAAGAGAGTTGCGTGTTATTGTTGAGAGNGAAAAAGTGAGTGATGATAAAGCNGCNNANCTNTCCTTTGANATTTCTCAAAAAATTCAAACCGATATGACCTATCCCGGTCAAGTTAAAGTCACTGTAATTAGAGAGACCAGAGCTATAAATATAGCAAAGTAAAATATTAATTTCTTAGCCTACCATATCCTCGGGTTTCACCCAAGCGTCAAACTCTTCTGCAGTGAGATATCCCAAATTAATGGCTTCTTCTTTTAGGGTGGTGCCATTTTTATGAGCAGTATTGGCAATTTCAGCAGCCTTATAATAGCCTATTTTAGGATTTAAAGCCGTAACCAGCATTAGTGAATTGTTTANNTGNTGTTTAATNACTTGGGTNTTNGGTGTNATNCCATGCACACAGTTTTTTTCAAACGAGCTNCANGCATCGCCAAGCAGTTGCGCCGATTCTAAAAAATTGGCCGCCATNACAGGTTTAAATACATTGAGCTCAAAATGNCCTTGCATCCCNCCTACGGTTATAGCCATATCGTTGCCTATTACCTGAGCACAAACCATGGTTAGGGCTTCGCATTGGGTAGGGTTTACTTTTCCGGGCATGATGGAGGAACCGGGCTCGTTGGCAGGTAGTTGTATTTCGCCAATTCCGCTTCGAGGTCCACTGGCCAATAATCTAATATCGTTTGCAATCTTGTTTAGAGCAACTGCCAATTGTTTTAAAGCACCATGACTCTCTACTATAGCATCNTGNGCNGCCAAGGCCTCAAATTTATTTTGAGCCGTTATAAAAGGGAGTCCTGTAAACTCAGAAATAAATTCGGCCACACGATTGGCATACCCTTTTGGCGTATTTATACCAGTTCCTACGGCGGTACCGCCTAAGGCAATTTCAGTGAGATGGGCTAAAGTGTTTTCTAAAGCAAGTAAGCCAAAGNCTAATTGAGCAGCATAACCACTAAATTCCTGNCCGAGGGTGAGGGGCGTGGCATCCATTAAATGGGTACGTCCAATTTTAACAACATTATTAAAAGCTTCGGCCTTATTTTTTAATGAATCTCTTAGAGTTGATACGCCTGGGATGGTAACTTCTATAAGTTTTTTATAGGCGGCAATATGCATGCCGGTAGGAAAGGTGTCGTTAGACGATTGTGATTTGTTGACATCGTCGTTGGGTTGTAGCGTTTTATCGCCTTGACCAATTTCATTACCAGCCAATTGGTGGGCGCGGTTAGCAATAACTTCGTTTACATTCATATTGCTTTGTGTACCGCTACCGGTTTGCCAAATCACTAAAGGAAATTGATCATCGTGCTGTCCCTTTAAAATTTCATCACATACCTGTGCAATTAAATCGCGTTTTTCAACAGAAAGTATCCCGGCTTCACAATTGGTATATGCAGCCGCTTTTTTTAAATATGCAAACCCGTATATTATCTCTAAAGGCATAGAAGCCGACTTGCCTATTTTAAAATTATTTCTAGAGCGTTCGGTTTGCGCACCCCAAAGTTTTTCGGAAGGCACCTCAATTTGGCCCATGGTATCACTCTCTATACGGTATTTCATTGTTTTTGATGCTTTAGGATTCAAATTTCCAAAATTTATGATTTCACAAAGGTAAGCAATGGGGTTTATATTAGATAATTGTTTTTTTAATTTTCATTGTGAATATTAATTTTTCATATTATCTTTGGGGTCTATAATTTATAGCCTATAAAGCTTATGTTTGATTTTGATCAATACCTCGGATTTTTATCGTTTTTAACCATCCTAACCATAGGATTCTGGTTGATGATTTTCTTAATTGCCTTTGTTATTCCTTATTGGATTGGCGGGTATTTGTTAGAACAATTTAAAATGTGGTGGACTTCAAAAAAAGAAGCACTAGAAGAGTAATAGCTCTTTCATAAATCATAAATAAAAAACGGAAGTCTTAAGACTTCCGTTTTTTATTTATGATAATGTTGTATACTAGTTATTTCCAACTACTCCCATTTAGTTTAAGNACCGCTTTAAGCACATCTTTTTGGCTTATTTGNCCGACNAGCTTTCCGTTTTCTATAATTGGAAANCTNCGTCNACGAGATTTTAAAAATTTGTCACTAGCATCAAATATATTCATATTACCATCTATAGTTTCAATTTCTTTTNCCATAACTTGTNCCACATTGATGTTTTCTACAGGTTGGTTATAATATTTACTTTCACTTATTTGCTTCATACAATCCCCTTCTGAAATTATTCCCACGAGCTCACGCTTTTCATTTATTACAGGGCCTCCAGAAATTCTATGTTTGATAAGTGAATTTATCACTTCTATTAATGGTTGTTCTGGGCTAAATGTGATAAGGTTTCTTGTCATGTAATCTGAAACTTTTATTTGCTNAAATACTTTTTTTATGGGCTTGGCCCTTCTTGCAATAAAACTCTTGATTCCCATAATTGTTAAATTTAAAAGAGGTTAGTATATAGTCAATTATTTTGACCGGTNTTTTTTTATTTTCATGAAAATGATGGNTCAAAATTTAAGTTCTGCCTTAGAAAATGTAGGCTTTATATATAAAAATNAATAATTATAAATAATGATAGTCAAATATTTTATTATTTTTTTTACGATATATATCGATAAAAATACTGAAATATTTTATTCTATTAACAATTTTCATAATTTTTTTTAATATTTTATATTGAAGTTTAAATTATAAAAAATGTAACGAACGCATCTAGGAGTTCTTTTCGAGGCTGAAAATTATGAACTTTTGATTTATAATGATTTTTTTGAGTAGCGTGGAAGCATTATGATGCAATAC
>JAESQB010000009.1 GCA_016765375.1 Flavobacteriaceae bacterium
ATTGAGCTTGTCGAAGTGTTTTCCGGTTTTACATTTTACTTCATCTTTCAATATTCAATATTCAATATTCAGTATTCGGCATTCAAAACCCCACCGCTTTATCATCGCCGCGTCTATCGGCACCGCCTTCCAGTTTTCCGTTAGGCAATCTTAAAATACCGTCCACTTTGCCTAAAATTCGAGAATTTTTTTCATTAATGTGATAGCCTTTGGCTTTTAAATTATCCATAAGCACTTTGTCAAACATATCAGGTTCGAAGGTAATAACATCGGGCAGCCATTGGTGGTGAAATCGTGGGGCGTTAACGGCCTCTTGCATGCCCATATCAAATACGGCAACGTTTAAAATGGTTTGTAGTACCGATGTGATAATGGTAGAGCCTCCCGGGGTGCCAAGCGTCATGAGCAATTGCCCGTCTTTTTCAACAATGGTAGGCGTCATCGAGCTCAACATGCGTTTTTGAGGGGCAATGGCGTTGGCTTCGGCGCCTAAAAGGCCAGACATATTGGGTACACCTGGTTTGGCGCTAAAATCATCCATTTCGTTATTGAGAAAATAGCCCAGTTCATCCACGTATAATTTACTACCAAAACCCCCATTAAGGGTGGTGGTAACTGCCACGGCATTTCCAAATTGATCGACTATGGAATAATGTGTTGTTTCTTCGCTTTCATAACCTGGTAGCGCTCCATGGCTCAGGCTAGATGAAAGGGTAGCGGCATCAAAACTAAAGGCCGACATGCGATCGTCTAAGTAGGTTTTACTTATTAGGGTATCGGCTGGGATCTTTACGAAATCGGGATCCCCTAAATAAAAACTTCGGTCGGCATAGGCACGACGTTCGGCTTCGGTAATCACCTGGATTGTTTTTTGACTGTTATGGCCGTATTCTTTTAAGTTATAGGGCTCGATCATATTCATGATNTGNGCCANGCAAATGCCACCACTCGAAGGAGGTGACATGGAAATAATATCCAANNCTTTATANGAAAAGTTNATGGGATCACGCCATTGGGCTTCATAAGCAGCCAAATCGNNNAANGTGATGATNCCNCCCTTTGNGCTTAAAAAATCNACNAGNATTTNAGCNNTTTGGCCTTTGTAAAATTCNNNTTTACCATGTTCGGCNATACGNNTTANNGTATTTGCCAATGCCGGATTTTTTATAGTATCNCCGGCGGTATACGATAGCGAGTATAGGGTGACTTTCCCATTTACCGAATCGAGTATGGCTTTATAACTACCCAAACTTTTTGCTTGTTTTTTAGTCACAACATAACCTCTCTGTGCGAGTTCAATAACTGGTTTTAAGAGTTGAGCCATGGGCATAGAACCCAGTTTTTTATGCACTGCAAATATTCCGGCTACGGTACCGGGTACGCCAACGGCTAGGCTTCCAATGCGGCTTNTATCAGAAATAGNATTNCCTGCTTCGTCTAAATACATATCCTTATGAGCTGCCATGGGCGCTTTTTCGCGATAGTCTAAGGCGCCGGTACTTCCATTGGCATTGCGATAGACCATAAAACCACCACCACCTAAATTTCCTGCAAAGGGATAGGCTACTGCCAAAGCCATCTCGGTGGCCACCATGGCATCGAAGGCGTTACCACCTTGCTTTAAAATGTCAACTCCTATTTTTGAAGCCTCTTCACGAGCAGAAACTACCATGGCATTATCAACTACAAGGCCTGTTTTATTTTGCTGAGGTTCATTTCTACAGCCCATTAATAATAAAACTGCCAATAGAAAAATATAGTTTNTCATAAGTCTTTAATATTTTATAAATGGNTCTTATGTAACATCCTTAATAGCCATTCTTTCTAAGAATCAAACTTTTTAATAGGGATGTTTCATAAAGATTTTAATTTTGAAGCCGAAAAGATAATTAATTCTGAAAAGAAATCGGTGAATTCAGATTCGAACTCTGTGTAATAGGTTTTTAAATCGTTTACTGCCAAGTTCATTTTCGATTGGTTTTTTGTACGTAAATTCATATAATAGAGAATATTTGCAATCCCATCTACCGTGGCATAGGTCAGCAACCAATTGTCGGCAACCATTTTTGGCATGATGGCCTGAAGTTTAGGCGGNAATAATTCATAATTGTTTTGAAGTAAGCTATAAAAATTTTCGGTGTATTCTTTTAAAGAAATATCAGAATAAGACGACCAATTTTTGGCTAAAAAATGATCGTAGAGTATGTCAACAATCACCCCGCTGTAATGGCTGTAATTTTTATGAAGCCGTTTGGTACTTTGCTTTACTATAGGATGCTGGTCTGTAAANCTATCGATAGCACGATGTAATAAAATNCCTTTTTGAATGCCNAGAGGGTAATTAAGGTATTTTTTTCCTTTAATGCTGTCGGCTATAAANTTNCCTAAAATTATAGAATCTTCATTTCCTGAAAGATAGATGTGNGCGAGNTAATTCATAGAAATCAAATATACAATATTGNATTATTTTTTATGCTTGAAAGTGTATCTTTGGAAATCAGAAGTTAGATGCTGGATGTTAGAGGTTAGAAAAACAAGTGCTTTACAATCTTTGGTTTCTAACTTCTAGCCTCTAGTTTCTACCTAAAAAAATATTTATTCATCTGAATATTAGTCATTAAGATAGTATTAGAATAGAAAACAATCAAGTATATGACATTAATTAAGTCTATTTCCGGAATTCGTGGTACGATTGGTGGCACAACAGGCGATAATTTAACCCCTTTAGATACTGTAAAATTTGCTGCGGCTTATGGCACTTGGCTAAAACAGCAGCGAAATAAAGAAAATTATAGGGTGGTTGTTGGCCGTGACGCCCGTATTTCAGGTAATATGATACAAAGTTTAGTGATGCATACCTTGGTAGGTATGGGTATTCATGTGATTGATTTAGGCTTGTCTACGACGCCCACTGTAGAGGTTGCCGTGACTATGGAACATGCCGATGGTGGTATTATTCTTACGGCCAGTCACAATCCAAAACAATGGAATGCTTTAAAACTATTGGATAATAAGGGCGAATTTTTAAATGCTGAGGAAGGAGCTAAAATTTTAGCCTTTGCCAATGCAGAAGCTTTTAATTTTTCGGAAGTGGATGATTTGGGGAAAATAACCAAGAATCAGGCTTATATCGATATGCATATTGACGAAATACTAAAAATGGACCTGGTGAATGTAGAGGCCGTTAAAGCCGCCAATTTAAGAGTAGTGGTTGATGGCGTAAATTCTACAGGTGGCATTGCTATTCCGTTATTATTAGAACGTATGGGCGTGCATGCTATTAAACTATATTGTGAGCCCACAGGGCATTTTCCACATAACCCCGAACCCTTAAAAGAACATCTGGGTGACCTTTCGGAAATGGTGATCGAAAAAAATGCCGATTTTGGTATCGTGGTTGATCCTGATGTCGATCGTTTGGCCTTTGTCTGTGAGGACGGCGAAATGTTTGGCGAAGAATATACCCTCGTGGC
>JAESQB010000109.1 GCA_016765375.1 Flavobacteriaceae bacterium
CTCTCANACGCGATTTTAGGGCACGTGGCAATGATAATATCACCTTGCTTTTCGATACCTTTAGCGACGGGCAAAACGCTTTTTTCTTTGGCTCAAATCCAGAAGGCGTTCTTAGAGAAGCACTTATATCTGGTGGCGGTATAGACCTTAGAGGCTTTAATATAGCATGGGATACCAAGTGGAAGGGTGAATCTAAAATTGAAGACGATCATTATATTTTGGAATGGGAAATTCCCCTATTTGCATTTAAATACCGAAAAGGTGAAACAAAATGGCGTTTTAATAGTTATCACTTTGACACCCAAGACAACGAACGAAATACCTGGATGCATATCCCCCAAAATCAACTTATATTTGGTTTAGCCCATATGGGTGATATGGTTTTTGAAAAACCTCTTGGCGATTCAAAAAGTCCNATCTCAGTAATTCCTTATATAAATNNNCTNGCCTCAAAAGATTTTGTTACNGACAANGACGACTNTGATTTNAATATAGGTGGNGATGNNAAATTCACCATAGGCAACAGTTTAAATTTAGACCTTACTTTTAATCCTGATTTNTCTCAGGTTGAGGTGGATCAGCAAGTNACCAANCTTACCCGCTTTGAGATTAACCTTCCCGAGCGNCGTCAGTTTTTTATTGACAACAGCGACCTTTTTGCAAATTTTGGAGATGCTACAGAGGCCAATCCTTTTTTCTCAAGACGCATTGGTATTGCTACAGATAAAAATGGAANAACCATAGAAAACGATATTATAGGGGGTATAAAATTTAGCGGGAAATTGAGCAATGATTTTAGAATAGGNATTTTAAACATGCAAACCGATGCCGATAAAGCCAATGAAATAACGGGAAACAACAATACGGTTATAGCATTACAGCAAAAAGTGGGTAGCCGTTCTAACATCAGTTTTATGTTTCTCAACAGGCAGGCAACCGGAAGTGAGGATTTTGTATCAAAAGCCGAAAAATACAACCGTGTAATAGGGCTTGATTATAATTTAGCCTCAAAAAACAACAAATGGAATGGGAAATTCTTTATTCATAAATCCTTTAAGCGCGATGTGAGTAATGACGATTTTTCAGCAGGAGCGCGNCTGGATTACAATAGCAGAAACTACCGATTCCTAGTATCNGGATTATCTNTAGGTGAAAACTTTCAATCGGATTTAGGATTTATAAGACGNCGNGATATTTTTAAAACCAANGCTTCAATTGAGCGTTTGTGGTGGCCTAAAGGGAAATCCGTAAACAGGTACAATCTTAGTATTAGACCAGAAGTTATATGGAAACCCGATTTGGGCTTTGTTANCTCAGACTATTCATTAAGAGTGGGCTTTAATACCGATTTTAAGAGTTCGGCAAATTTCGATTTTGGAGTCATGACTACTTTTACACGACTTTTTAGAGGCTTTGACCCTTCTCGCTCTGGAGGTTTGGCTCTGCCTGTCAATTCTGAATACAACTATACCAATTTTAGGGTGCAGTACAGATCGGATAATAGAAAAGTNNTTTCTTATAACTTAACNGCTAATGTAGGNGAGTTTTTTANTGGGCATAGAACAAGTTTTAACGCTGCGCTTAATTTGAGAGTGCAGCCCCATTTTACTGCTTCTGTAAATGTTAGATACGATAAAATAAACCTCCCGTTCCCCTTTTCAGATAACGACATTTGGCTCATAGGACCCCGTATAGATNTCACCTTTAACANATCNCTTTTTTGGGCTACCTTTATTCAGTTTAGCAGTCAACAAAACAACTTTAATATCAACTCGAGATTGCAATGGCGCTTTGCGCCACTATCTGACCTTTTCTTAGTTTATAATGACGATTATTTTACAGAAAATTCTTTTGCACCACGAGTACGCTCTATAAATCTAAAACTAACGTACTGGTTGTATCTATAGAATTTCACTAATACCACCTATATTAATGGCAATAAATATATTAGATTAAAAAAGCAATAGAAGTTTGAATAGGAAGACAGAAACTAGAAATTAGATTCTAAATTAAAAATTTGACATGTTACAAAGTGATAGATAAATGACAACTATCCAGACAAAGAAACGGTCAATTAATCAGCAAATTACAAAGTTTATTTTTCTAACCTCTAACTTCTNACTTCTAATCTCTAGCAGAACAAAATGAGACTAGAAAATAATTGCTTTAATTGTATATTTACTACATTTGATNCTGTAANTACCATTAAAAAAGTCCTGAAAATATTTCAACCCAAAATATGCAATAGAACGTTGTAATGCATAATTTGGGTTCACTTTTTTTGGCTTGATTATTGAATTTAAAAAAGTATTATGTTTAAAAATCTACTGTTTATTTTTGCTTTAATGAGCACATTTGTTAATGCCCAACATTCTATAAAAGGCACTTTCTCGCCAGCCGAAGATTATAAATACGCCATTTTATACAAAATCACACCAACATATACTGCTTATATAGCAGATACGCGGATTGATGCTGAAGGTAATTTTGAAATTCAATTAGATTCTACCATTTCTCAAGGTGTTTATAGGCTGGTATATGCCCTTCCCCAAGAAGAATTTAATTTTGATATTATATACAACACTAAAGAAGATATTGTACTAAGTTTTAATGCCGAAACCGGGGTAAAATACCAATCCTCCAAGGAAAACAACCTGTTAACTTCGTATACAAAAAGTATGTATTCAGTAAGTAAAAGTATAAGTGAATTTTTTAGACAAAAAAACACCGATAGTTCAGTATTAAACTCCTATTTTGAAAACCAGCGAAAAACACAAAAGGAGTTCGAAAAAGAATCAGAAGGAAGCCTCGCATTACATTTTATAAAAGCCAATAATCCTTATATCCCAGAAAAGGCTGTAGATCTTAAACGTTATCTCCATAATATAAAAACACATTTTTTTGACCATGTCGATTTCAATAATAAAACACTTCAAAGTTCTAACTTTTTAATAGAACGTGTACTCAATTATGTGATAGCAATACCCTCTAAAAACAATGATGTAGCAACAGGCTATAAAAATAATATAGATGCCATTTATCTTGCAATGAAAGAGGCAGATCCTAAAATTAAAGGTGTTTTATTAAAAGTGCTATGGAAACAAATGGCCGACGAAAGTTTTGACGAAGTTGCCAATCACATTACTGATCAATATCTAATGGAGATCGCACAATCGTTAAACGATAGAGAACTAATAAGAGAATTAATCGAATTTAAACGCATATCAATTGGTGTAAAAGCACCAGAGTTTTCATTTAATATTAAAAACGGTAATAGTAATACTGCCCAATCGCTTTTACGATTTAGATACAGCAAACAAATACGCCATCGTATTTTGGAGCAGNNCCTGCTCACACTGTTTAANAGAAATACCNCTCTTACACAAGTATATAAAAACCTTGAANNAAAANCAATTACAGGTTATTGCTTTTGGATTAGAAGACGATGACGATCAGTATCAATGGAAAAACCAAACTTATAATTATCCTGAATTTATTCATGTTTTAGGACTTGGAAAATGGGATAACGAAACAGGTAATAATTATAATATAAATGAAACCCCTACCTANTTTGTGCTTGACAAGGATAAAAACATCATAGCCAAACCAGAAGATTTAGAAGCTTTTATGGCTTTTATAGATGAAAATTAAAGGTGCTGTGTTATTTACCANCCTGCGTCNGGCAGGTAGTGGGTTAAATTTTATTGTTCATTTTTTTCTTGATAAAAAAACGAACCAAAAAAATCAAGACTTAAGAAACTTTTACTGAAAATTTCTTTCGTTACGGCACAAAAATAAAGATTTTAATTTTTAAGATCATTATGACAAATAATTGACATTTAATTACTTGTACGTATTTTTTTAGATGCGATGATTTTTGCTTAACCCTCCACTCAATTCATTTTCTACGTAAAANTTTCTTAGGTCAACCTNAATTGATTATTTACAACTTAAAAGTACAATATCATTTAAAATGTTATTTTTTAATTATCCACTAAAATCAACATAGTGCCAAACTAAACAAGGTATTTAATANTANAGTAGGGTGTTGACTCTTAGGTGTTGTGTATTGGGTTTTATCTCTATTTTCTTTTTTGACATTCATCATTCAAATTCAAAATTTTACGTCTCTAGGGTTTTATCCCTTTTACTTTATGCTTCCTGATTCTTGGATCTTGCTTCTTGGTTCACGTCTCTTGTCTCTATTTTCTTTTATTTTAGTATTTTGCGCAAACTAAAATTAAAAAATGGAAAACGTGCCACTACTCACCAATGACACCATGGTCTTCGGCCTTTTAATGCTTTCTCTTGGATTTGTTTTTTATACCGAATCGATCAAAACAGGATTTTGGTCTAAATTTTACAAAATAGTCCCAGGTTTATTTATGGCCTATATGATTCCGGCTATATTTACAACACTAGGCATCATTGCTCCAGAATGGGAAACCANCGATACTACTGGCGCCGTTGTTAAAAACAGTTCGAATTTATATTTTGTCTCTAGCAGATATTTACTTCCAGCAGCCTTGGTTTTAATGACNTTGAGTATTGATTTAAAAGCAGTATTTAATTTAGGATGGAAAGCTTTGATCATGTTTTTTACAGGCACCATAGGTATAATAATTGGTGGCCCTATAGCCATTCTACTAATTTCCANAGTATCACCTGAAACTGTTGGNGGCATAGGTCCAGATGCGGTATGGCGAGGNNTGTCAACNNTNGCAGGCAGTTGGATAGGCGGGGGTGCCAACCAAACCGCTATGTTAGAAATTTACCAATACAACCCCAAATTATACGGAGGTATGGTGTTTGTTGATATTGTAGTGGCTAATATTTGGATGGCCATTTTATTAATTGGCATTGGAAAACGTGACCGTATAAACAAATGGCTTAAGGCAGACACCGATTCTATTGAAGATTTAAAAGACAAAGTTTCTAAATTTGCTAACAAAGTAAAACGAAATCCTTCCCTGACCGATTTAATGATCATCGGCGCCATTGCCTTTGGCGCAGTAGGCATTTCACATTTATTGTCGGGGTTTTTAGCAAGCTTCTTTGACAGGGTAGTCTCTAATATCGAATCGCCAACCACCAGAAATATATTTACTTTCTTAGGATCTCCTTTTTTCTGGATGATAAGCATTGCCACAGTCATTGCCATAGGCTTATCATTTACAAAAGTTAGAAATTATGAAGGCGCAGGTGCCAGTAAGTTTGGCTCTGTATTTATATATATTTTAATTGCCACCATAGGCATGAAAATGGATCTAAGCATGATACTCGACAATGTAGGCTTAATAGCCATTGCTGTTGTTTGGATGAGCATTCATGCCGGACTTCTCATTTTTATTGCCAAGCTTATTAAGGCACCTTATTTTTTCCTGGCCATAGGCAGCCAGGCCAACGTAGGTGGAGCGGCATCGGCACCTGTAGTGGCTTCGGCATTTCACCCATCTTTGGCAACAGTAGGCGTATTATTAGCCGTAATGGGATATGCCATAGGCACTTTTTCGGCCATACTTTGTACTATTTTGCTTGAATTAGCAGCGGGAGGTTAGTTTTTTTAATAAAATTTATTCACATTTGCAGCTCGATATATTTTTGACCCATTTATCTAATATTATAGACACATGAAACATTTTTTTGCAATTTGTACGCTCGCTATTTTACTGATAAGTTGTGCTGAAGAACCTAAAAACTTAAGTGTAAGCGGAAGGGTTAAAGGCTTAAAAGAGGGTACACTGTTCTTAAAAAAGATACAAGATTCCAGTTTAATCACCTTAGATTCGGTACAAATAAAAGGAGACCCTACATTTATTTTGACTGCTAATATTGACGATTCTCAAATGCTTTATTTAGACCTTAATGTTAACCAAGGCAATATAAGAGAAAACAGGCTTCCTTTTTTTGCAAGCCCTGGTGAGATGACCATAAATACCACTTTGAAAAAATTTAATGTTGAAGCGAAGATTAGCGGTTCCGAAAATCAAGAAAAATTAGAAGAATACCAAAAATTCATCAGCCGTCTTAACGACAGAAATCTCGATCTTATTGAAGCGCATTTTAATGCTCAAAAAGATCAAAATGATTCATTGATAAACGCTATTAAGAAAAAACAAGACGCCCTTATAGCCAACCGCTATTTCACCTGCGTAAACTTTGCTTTAAACAACAAGCATTTGGAGATAGCACCCTATTTGGCACTTTCTGAAATTTCGGATGCCAATTTAAAAT
>JAESQB010000110.1 GCA_016765375.1 Flavobacteriaceae bacterium
CCACAACCACGCCTGAAATACTGGCAAAATTACGTCCGGCATTTAAATCGGCAGAAAAAGGAGGTTCGGTAACCGCAGGCAATGCTTCGGGATTAATCGACGGTGCTGCGGCTACCATTATCGCTTCGGAAGAGGCCGTGAAACAGTACAATCTAAAACCCTTGGCTAAAATTATAAGCTCGGCAGTAGTAGGCGTCGAACCCCGTATTATGGGCATTGGTCCTGTAAAAGCTTCGAATAAAGCTTTGGAAAAAGCCGGATTAACCATGAGTGATATGGACGTTATTGAACTCAACGAGGCCTTTGCTTCTCAAAGTTTAGCCTGTATTAGGGCATGGGGCTTGGCTGATGACGATCCGAGAATTAATCCCAACGGCGGGGCTATTGCCATTGGACATCCGCTAGGAGTCACCGGAACACGCATTTGTTATTCNGCGGCTTTAGAATTGCAGGAAACNAATAAACGCTATGCCCTAGTGACCATGTGNATNGGCGTGGGACAAGGCTATGCGGTGGTGATTGAAAATGTAAATGTGTAGGAAATATTAGGTTAAAAAAATGGAAAAACATTTTAAATTCATACCATTTCCAAGATTAGAAACGGAAAGATTAATATTAAGGCAAGCCACTAAAAATGATTGTGAAGAAATATTATTTCTAAGGTCTGATAAATATATTAACCAATACATTAAAAGACCAACACCAAGAAATATAAGGGATGCCGAAAAATTTGTAACTAAAATAACCCGAGGAATAGAAAAAGGTGAAAACATGTATTGGGCTATCACTATAAAAGGAAGGACAAAAATGATTGGTTCAATTTCTTTATGGAATTTTTCGTCGGATAGAACTAAAGGAGAAGTCGGATATGATTTAAGCCCCGAATTTCAAAATCAAGGCATCATGTCAGAAGCATTAAAAGAGGTGTTAAATTTTGGGTTTAAAAATTTAGAATTAGNTGANATAGAAGCTTTTACACATTATAAAAATGAAGCTTCTAAAAGAATGTTAATCAAAAACAACTTTAACCATATCGAGAATAGAAAGGACAAGGATGATGCAAACAATATTATATTTGAAATAAAAACTCCACAGAAGTAAAACGTAAAATGAAAATAAGCATCCTAAANAAAACNGAATTAAACNCAANNNTTCAAAATCAAGTTTCTGAATTATTCAAGCAATTAAGTGCGAAGAAAAAGCAGCTTGACTTGGAGGAAGTTCTCAGTCCTAAAAATAAAATTACAATAGCATATTGTCAAGAAAATAACAAAATTATAGGCATAGCTTCCATGTGTACCTATCGTGTAATCTCAGGGTTTAAAGGCTGGATAGAAGATGTGGTGGTCGATTCTAATGCACGAGGAAAAGGCATCGGGCGACAATTAATGGANAAACTNTTGGAAGTAGGCAAAGAAAANGAATTGTCAGAAATNCTTTTNTTCACCGAAGACGAAAGACAACCNGCNATTAACCTTTATAACAGCCTGGGGTTTAAATTGAAAGAGAGTAGGATTTACACCTTAAAATCGAATGAATAATTTATAATTTTACATTTAAAATTTAATAGCATGATTTTAGAAAGTTATATCAACGGAAATTGGAGCGCAGGAGCAGGTGAGGGCAGCCCGATGTTCGATGCCATTAACGGCGACATTATAGGNANNACCTCTACCGAAGGTTTGGACATAGCCGGGGTTTTGGACTATGGNNGANATAAAGGTGAAGTCCTCAGAAAAATGACCTTTCAGCAANGGGGTAATATGCTTAAAAAATTAGCNCTTTATCTCACCAAGCGTAAAGAAGACTTTTATGAATTAAGCTACAAAAGCGGAGCGACTCGNNTAGACAGNTGGATTGATATTGNAGGCGGNTTCGGCAANCTTTTNGCCAACGCTTCTTTGCGAAAACTCTTTCCCAATCAGTCTTATCACGTCGAAGGCGACCCCATAGACCTTTCTCGCGGAGGGCGCTTTATGGCACATCATATTTTNGTNCCTAANCGCGGTGTAGCCGTTCATATAAATGCGTTTAACTTTCCTATTTGGGGCATGTTGGAAAAATGTGCCGTCAACTGGATGGCAGGCATGCCGGCGGTGGTTTTACCAGCACCACAAACCGCCTTTTTAACCGAAGCAGTAGTTCGCGTTATCATAGATTCTAAAATCTTACCAGAAGGCAGCTTACAGCTATTAAGTGGCTTGACCCGAAATATTTTAGATAGCGTACAGTCGCAAGATGTCATCACCTTTACAGGTTCGGCTCATACGGGTCGCATCTTAAAATCCCATCCTAGATTAATTGAAGAATCCGTCCCTTTTACTATGGAAGCCGATTCTTTAAATTGTGCTGTTCTAGCCGAAGACGCCTTGCCCGGAACGCCGGAATTCGATTTATTTATCAAAGAAGTTCGTAAAGAAATGACGGTAAAATGTGGACAGAAATGTANTGCAATCCGCCGTATTATCGTTCCCGAAAAATTGATTGAAGATGTGCAAATAGCCCTCGGAAAACAATTGGATAAGGTAACCATTGGCGATCCTCGCCTTAAAGAAGTGCGTATGGGCGCTTTGGTGAATAAAAATCAGGTAGAAAGTGTCAAGACTCAAGTGGCTAAAATTGCCAAAACAGCGCAAATTGTTTACGGAAATTTAGAAAGCATTGAACTTCTTGGTGCCGATGCCTCAAAAGGGGCATTTATAAGCCCTATTTTGCTTCGGGAAGACCAACCCTTTAAAAATACGGCAGCTCACGAAATAGAGGCCTTTGGCCCGGTAAGCACCCTAATGCCGTATAAAAATTTGGAGGAAGCCATAACATTATCCCAAATGGGAAAAGGCTCATTAGTGTCTTCTATCTTTACTTTTGACGATCGTATCGCCAGAGATTATATTATTGGAGCCGCATCGCATCACGGGCGTATTTTAGTGGGTAATCGTGAAAATGCCAAACAAAGTACTGGTCACGGTTCGCCTCTGCCTTTATTAACCCATGGCGGTCCCGGACGCGCGGGTGGTGGTGAAGAAATGGGCGGCATGCGTGGCGTTAAACACTATATGCAGCGCTGTGCCATTCAAGGTACACCAACCACCATTACCGAAGTCACTGGCATCTATCAAGCCAATGCCAAGTATAAGGAAACCGAAAAGCATCCTTTTGCCTACCATTGGGAAGATATCCAAACCGGGATGTCCCTTAAAACCCATAAACGCACCATTACCGATACCGATATCATCAATTTTGGAAATTTAAGCTGGGATCATTTCTATGCCCATACCGATATCACATCTTTGGAGGGCAGTATTTTCGAAAAACGCACCGCTCACGGCTATTTTATCATTTCGGCAGCAGCAGGACTGTTTGTTTATCCCAACAAAGGACCTGTGGCAGCCAATTACGGTCTGGAAGAATGTCGCTTTTTACGTCCCATTTATCACAACGACACCATTTATGTACGCCTCACCTGTAAGGAAAAAATAGAACGCGATAGTAAAGGCAAAGAATTGCCCAGCGGCATTGTCAAGTGGTTTGTTGAAGTGTTTGACCAAGACGACGAATTGGTAGCCGTAGCCACTATTTTAAC
>JAESQB010000111.1 GCA_016765375.1 Flavobacteriaceae bacterium
ATGGTAGTGATTGCAGGAATAGTTGCCACTTTTGAAGGGGATATTACAAAAGCCTTACCTGCCATTTTAACCGTGTTTTTGTTAGCAGGATTAATGCAAATTGTCATAGGATTCATTGGTTTAGGCAAATACATTAAATACATTCCTTACCCAGTTGTTTCGGGCTTTATGACCGCCATTGGCGTTATTATTTTAGTGACCCAAATATTACCTTCTCTTGGCTATTATCCCAAAGAAGATACTGAATTTGTAAATCAATTTAAACCCTATGTCGAGGAAATAATATTGGATAATATTTTAAAAGAAGAAGCTGGCAAAGGTATTTTGGTTTTGGAAAATTTTGAAGAAACTATAAAAAGAGCAAAAGATATTACAGAAGAACAAATTTTAAAAGAATCTCAATCCTTGGCAAATAAAGACGCATCGGGTGTATTAGGGGGGATAAAAGTGTTGCCAAGAGCATTAAAAAATATCAACTGGTTAGAGTTGTTTTTAGCATTGGGTACTATTTTTATTATTTATGGTTTTAAGCGTATCACTGTAAAAATACCAAGTACTTTAGTGGCTCTTTTAGTTATGTCCGGAATTGCCATAGGCTTTGGTTTAAATTACAGGCCTATTGAAGCAATACAAGGTGGTTTACCCATACTTAATTTAGGGATTTTCACAAACTTTAGTTTTACAGGTATTACACCTTATATTTTCACAGCAATAACCTTAGCCCTTTTGGGCGCCATAGATTCTCTACTTACCTCTGTTGTAGCAGATAATATGACCAAAACAAAACATAAGCCAAATAAAGAATTAATTGGTCAAGGAATAGGCAATAGTATTGCAGCATTGTTTGGGGGTATCCCCGGGGCAGGAGCAACTATAAGAACGGTTGTCAATATTAATGCAGGTGGAAAAACAAGATTATCGGGTATGATGGCCGGTGTTTTACTTTTTGTAATATTATTGGCTTTAGGGCCGGTTGCCTCTCAAATCCCAGCTGCTGTTTTAGCGGGAATATTAATTACTGTTGGTATTGGTGTTATGGATTATAAAGGTCTCAAAGCAATCCCTTATATGCCCCGACCCGAAGTCATAATAATGTTAGTTGTTTTGGTATTATCTTCTGTGTGGAATTTGGTTTATGCCGTTGGAATTGGCTTGATAATAGCGTCATTAATGTTTATGAAAAAAATTGGCGATTTAACTGCCGAGCGTTCCGATGTTAAGTCCCTTAAAAAAGAAAAAGGCTGGGTAGACGAAATTGGTTTTCCCGAATATCTGAAAGAGAAAGTATTTATAAAACACATTAAAGGGCCTTTGTTTTTTGGTTCTACCAGCGATTTTCAAGCCTTAGCTAAGCAAATTCCAGACACAGCAACTACAATAATCATAAGAATGGACAGAATGCCATATATAGACCAATCAGGGCTATATGCCATGGAAGATGTATTAGTAGATTTAATTAAAAATGGAAAGAAAGTGCTTATGGTAAGTGTTTTAGAACAACCTAAATATTTATTGGAACGCATAGATATTATTCCGGACTTAGTATCAAAAGAACAAATATTCAGCACTTTCGACGAATGTATAATTTGGGTGAAAGAAAATGTAAAAAAATAAAATGTATTAAGATTTAAAAAGATGAGAACACAAACAAAAATCACTCAAGAAAACTTAACATCAAAAGATGCATATCATATTTTGGTGGAAGGAAATAAAAGATTTACGCAAAACTTGAAAGCAGAAAGAAACCTGAAAGACCAAGTTTTAGAAACCAGTAAAGGGCAATATCCTTTCGCTGTAATACTAAGTTGTATAGATTCTCGAGTTCCTGCTGAATTGGTCTTTGACCAAGGCATTGGTGATATTTTTAGTGTAAGAGTGGCCGGGAATATTGTTAATGAAGATATTTTAGGCTCCATAGAATATGCTTGTAAAGTTGCAGGCTCAAAGATTGTAGTGGTAATGGGGCATACCAAGTGTGGAGCCGTAACCGCTGCTTGTCAAAACGTAGCCTTAGGGAATATTACATCTTTATTAAGCAAGATTAAACCTGCGGTTGAATTTATTAAAAAAGACGATAAAGAAATGATTAGTGATTCAATAGAAAGAGTTGCTGTTCAGAATGTGAGATTATCCATCGAACGCATCAGAAATGAAAGCCCAATACTTTTTGAAATGGAAAAAAAGGGCGAAATAGAAATCGTTGGTGCTATATATGATGTTACTAAGGGTCAAGTCGAATTTTTGGAAGCCTGTGAGGTCTAATCCCATAAACTATAAACTGTTTTTATCGTATAGTATTTATAATTATGATTAAATATCCTTTAGTTTAACAAATTTACTTTATCACTATGTCNGTTCGAGTTTTTTTCTTGACTTGAGGTACGAAAGAAGAGAAAAATGTATCGAGAACCACCTACCTGACTTGAACTTTACTCTTTAGTCAAATGAATTGGAAGACAGGTTNTCGATACAATTTTATAGAATTACTCTATCGTTTAATTCTATAAAATCACTCGAACTGACATTTTATTTTAAAGCCTTCAATTTTTTATTTAATTCTGTAATATAATAGTCGTTTACTTCTAATTTTGCAAGGTCTAGAGCTGTTCTGTATTTTTTAATGGCTTTATTTTTTTGATTGTCTCACTATAGAAAATAATAGCGTGTTGGTTTTTTTAGAATTAAGAGGTATAGGCTTAAAACTGTTTTTTGCCATAATTTTCTTATCTTTAAACAAGTTTTATTATATAAAAATGGTTTTTCCAAACCATTCGACTATGAAACCATAGTAAATTCCGTTAGTAAATATTAGCTCAAAGCCTTTATGAATACAAAAACAGTGATATTGTTTTTATTTTTGATGCTGACTTTTGGCAATAGTAAGGGCCAAGCCGTTTCGGGTGGATTAGAGGATTATTTAAATACCTATATTGCAAGTCTCCCTGGCAGTAGTGGCAATGATTATACCCAAGCTATAACAAGTCAACTTAATGATTGGACTGTGGTGGTAAATGAAATATTAAATCAAAATATTTCTGCGGCACAAACTACAGCAAGTGCATTTAATTATCAGGTAATTGAATATACTGATACGGTAAATTTACCAGGGCAACTTTACTATATTCTTGAAGAAAAATCACCTCAGACAAATTATTGGGGCGTTTATGTTTTTAATGCCTCACCGTGTCGAGAAAATCTAATCCTACAGGCACCACATCCAAAATTTGATTCAAATACAGGAAAACAAGCCGTATACTGTTTTACGCGATTAAATGCGAAGGCGTTATTTATTAGTGGTACGCATCGCTGCAATCACA
Source organism: Flavobacteriaceae bacterium (assembly GCA_016765375.1). GTDB lineage: Bacteria > Bacteroidota > Bacteroidia > Flavobacteriales > Flavobacteriaceae > NORP215. The sequence goes on from JAESQB010000111.1 coordinate 3,318, forward strand.
GTTCTTTTTCGAGCTGTGATGGTACGACTACGGTTTGTTCAGAGACCTCTAGTGCTTATCCCATTTCAGATATGGCTCATAATACAGATACCGCTTTTCAAAAAACCACAGCGGCCTTACTATCGGCAAACAGTAACGCTGTTTTTATTCAATTACACGGTTTTGGTAAAAAGAGTACCGATCCCTATGTGATTATGAGCAACGGAACCAGAGTCACACCCACAATTGATTATTCCACTCAAATACAAAATGAATTGAGTTTAACAGACAATAGCTTGACCTTCAAGGTGGCTCATGTCGATTTAAGTTGGACCAGACTTATTGGTTTCACCAATACACAAGGTCGATTGATTAATAGCAGTTCTTCGGTCTGCGATACGAATGCCAGTAATTCAAATGGAGGTTTTATTCATATTGAACAAGAAAAAAACAAATTACGATTAGATTCTATTGGATGGGAAAAAGTTAATACCTCACTTTCAAATGTGTTTTCTTGTAATACACTAACGATTACTGAGCAAAATATAACACAAAAAGGATTTAAAGTATATCCAAATCCAGTGAATGCAACTCAAATAATTATTGAAGCAAATCAAATAAGTCGTGTTAGCTTATTAGACCTCAATGGGAGAACCATCATAAACAAGGACTATCGTCAAAAAAGTACCGTAAAATTGGATGTGAGATGGCTAAGCTCAGGCATGTACTTTTTAGTTATTGAGTCCGGCAATGCAACCTTTAATCAAAAAGTAATTGTAAACTAGTATTAGGTATTTTATACCCCAATTTTTTAAAAAAAATCTTCACAAAGCTTCTTTTAGAAATGTAATATTTAGTATACCTAAACGAGCATATAGCTCTGTCGAGACAGCTTGTGCTAAGCGAAGTTGGAACATAGGAGGGAAACCTAATACCAATT
>JAESQB010000112.1 GCA_016765375.1 Flavobacteriaceae bacterium
CATTCTACAAGGACCACACCATGCCGCCCAAAAATCAACCAATACAGGTTTATCGCTTTTTAAAACGGTTTCATCAAAAGTTGCATCTGTTATTTCTAGTGCCATAATCTATGTTTTAATTTTGTTTTCTTAATGATATTGCAATATTAGTCAAAAAAAACAGTAAAACTTACGGCCTGTTAATTTGTTTTGTTTATAGAGATATTTATGCAATTTATGATGTTATTATACTTCATCCACTTCAACAAAGGATGATGCACCACTTTTTTTAATCCCTTTGAGCCAATTCCAATCGAAACGAAGCACCAATTTTCCTTTTTTATTTTTTGAGATTATCCCATTAGAACGTCCTGTTCTATACTCTCCCGACTTGGTAAGACACTTAAACAAGAGTTCTAATTTACCTGCTCCGGTTTGCTTACCCATAATGAGTCCTTCCTTTATTACCCCACCTTTATAAGTACCGGTTATAATGTTTTTGTTCTGAAAACAATGAAATACAGTTTTTGAAATACGCGATTGTTTTTTTATCGCTTAAGGCGACAAATTTCTTGTCATTAAGTAGTGTTTGAGTCATAAATAGCCCTTTTTTTAAGGATTTGAAAAACGTTTTAACGTTCTCAATTCATTTTCCTTTTTAGAGGCTATTTTCACAATGCTGTATTCCTACAAGAAACCATAANGCATTATTATATGATCATGCCATATAACACACACATTATTAAATAAAAGGGGAGGTTNAAANTTAATGAGATGACTCAAAGATAGTANAAAAAATGGATTTTNAAAATCTAGCCATTTCAACAGGCTTAATTTAATTTATACAATACGCTTNCATCATCCAAAGCCTTCAACAGTTCTTGAGAGATTTTTACTTTGTGTTTGCGACTGGGCATATTAATATTGATCTTTTCTTTTAGATCATGAATGACGATATTTAAATGATGCTTGCCTTTATGCTGAGATACCAAATTTTTCAAAAAATCTATTTTTTGAGCTTTAACCTTTTCTAAATCTAATTGAAGGGTTATTTTTTTAGCCAAATTNTCCATCACATCATGCAGCATTTGAATATGATTGTATTGCACACGCGGGTCGCCTTTCTTTCCGGTATCACGATTTGTCCAACCCTCTTTCACATATACTCTTACATGAATAAACTGATTGGGCACTAAAAAATGTCTAAACTTTAAATACTCTTCCCCGAAGATTCTAAATGTAAAGGCCTCATCAAAATCCTCAACAGTAAATAATGCCCATCCTTTGCCGTTTTTAGAAATACGGTGTTGTACATCGGCAACAATACCTCCAAAGGTTAACTCTCGGTTTATAAAATTTTCAAGGGTATTAAACTGAGAGAGTTTTGCATTACAGAAGGCAGTCATTTCAATTTTAAAATCATCTAAAGGATGTCCTGAAATATAAACCCCTACCACCTCTTTTTCGAGTTTCAGTTTATGCAAATCTCCCCAAGTCTCACAAGGCGGCACTTCGGGTTCGGCAATTTGCACTTCACTGGCATTTCCAAACAGGCTTATTTGAGACGAATTTTTGTTTTCCTGATACTTGCTGCCGTATTTAATGATTTTTTCTAAAAAGGTAATCCCATCGCCATCGGCATGAAGGTATTGCGCTCTATGGGCATCAAACTCGTCAAAACCACCTGCCAGNGCTAAGTTTTCGAAAGCCTTTTTATTGGCNGCTCTCAGCTCTATGCGTTTGGCCAGATCAAAAACCGATTTGTACTTNCCTTCCTTACGGTGTTCAATTATGGTTTTTACGGCATTACCACCAACGCCTTTTATGGCGCCCATTCCAAAGCGAATAGCCCCTTTATCATTCACCGTAAATTTATAGAATGACTCATTAACATCGGGAGGCAATACCTCCAGACTCATGCGCTTGCACTCCTCCATAAAAAAGGTGACCTGCTTGATATCACTCATGTTATTTGAAAGTACCGCCGCCATATATTCTGCCGGATAATGGGCTTTTAAATANGCCGTTTGATAGGCAATCCATGCATAACAGGTAGAGTGCGATTTATTAAAAGCATAAGAAGCGAAGGCTTCCCAATCTTTCCAAACCTTGTTAAGTTTAACCTCCTCATGGCCGTTAGCTTGAGCTTGAGCTAAGAACTTGGGTTTCATCTTATCCAAAACCGCCTTTTGCTTTTTCCCCATGGCCTTACGCAATACATCGGCCTCACCTTTGGTAAAACTGGCGAGCTTTTGGGATAATAACATTACCTGTTCTTGATATACGGTAATCCCATAGGTTTCTTTAAGGTATTCTTCCATAACCGGAAGATCGTAGCTTATCTCTTCCTCCCCGTTTTTTCGTTTTACAAAACTCGGGATATACTCAATAGGCCCCGGTCTATAAAGGGCATTCATGGCAATAAGATCTTCAAATACCGTTGGCTTTAAATCCTTAAGGTATTTTTGCATCCCCGCCGATTCATACTGAAAGATGCCCACAGTATCTCCTCGCTGAAACAATTCATAAGTCTTTAAATCGTCTAAAGGAAAAACATCAGGATCCAGTTGAACATCGTGAATATGCTTTACCAATTTCACGGTATCCTTAATAAGCGTTAGCGTTTTAAGTCCTAAGAAGTCCATTTTTAAAAGACCGGCACTTTCTACCACGGCATTATCAAACTGTGTAACATAAAGATCGGAGTCCTTAGCGGTGGCAACGGGCACAAAGTTTGTGATGTCATCGGGCGTGATAATTACCCCACAAGCGTGAATTCCTGTATTGCGCAACGACCCTTCTAATTTTCGCGCCTGATTAATGGTCTGGGCTTCCAGGTCACTGCCTTCCGAAAGGCTTATTAACTCATTAACCTTAGGAAGTTCGTCGCTTCTAAATTTAGAACGAAGTGCGTTTTTATCCATCCCAAATATTTTCTTGAGCTTGGACATGGTTGGGATAAGCTTGGCTATTCTATCGGCACTATTAAGAGGCAGATCTAAAACCCTGGCCGTATCCCGTATCGAAGATTTAGCCGCCATAGTCCCATAGGTTATAATTTGAGCTACTTGATTCGAGCCATATTTCTGAATTACATAGTCCATAACACGTCCCCGACCTTCGTCGTCAAAATCAATATCAATATCGGGCATGCTTACCCGTTCAGGATTTAAGAAACGCTCAAACAGCAGCCCATAAATCAAAGGATCTATATTGGTTATTCCCAAACAATAAGCCACCACCGAACCTGCCGCCGAACCCCTTCCGGGACCTACCGATACNTCCATATTTCGAGCTTCAGCNATAAANTCTTGTACAATCAAGAAATAACCCGGATAACCCGTATTGGCAATAACTTCCAATTCAAAATTAATACGATCGCTTATCTCTTCTGTAATTTCTGTGTAGCGCCTTTCTGCACCTTTAAAAGCAAGGTGTTTTAAGTAATTGTTCTCGCCTCGTTTNCCGCCNTCGTTTTCATCTTCGGCTTCCTGAAATTCATTAGGAATGTCAAATTTTGGCAGCAAGACCTCTCTGTGCAATGAATACGATTCAACCTTGCTTATAACATCCTGAATATTTGTGATGGCTTCAGGCAAATCCTCAAACAAGGCTTTTATTTGTGAGGCATCCTTAAAATAATATTCCTGATTGGGAAGNCCGTATCTATAGCCTCTACCTCTACCTATAGGCGTGGCTTGTTTTTCACCATCCTTTACACATAATAAAATATCGTGAGCATTGGCATCTTCTTTATTAATATAAAAGGTATTGTTACAGGCTACTAATTTTATATCATGCTTTTTAGCCAAATTAACCAACACAGGATTCACCCTATTTTCGTCCTCTTGATCATGACGCATGATCTCTACATAAAGGTCTTCGCCAAAGGTGTCTTTCCACCACAGCAAGGCCTCTTCGGCTTGAGATTCTCCAATATTTAAAACCTTTGAAGGCACTTCACCATATAAATTTCCCGTAAGCACAATAATATCCTCCTTATAGGTTTCTATAACACCTCTATCTATTCTGGGCACATAGTAAAAACCTTGGGTATAAGCTATAGAAGACATTTTAGCCAGGTTGTGATAGCCTTTTTTATTTTTAGCCAACATCACTATTTGATAGCCATTNTCTTTTTGACTCTTGTCTAAATGGTTCTCACACACAAAAAACTCGCAGCCCACAATAGCTTTTAATGGTTTCGTGGGATTTTCAGAATCTATGTTTTTATTGTAATCATTAACCGCTTTTACAAAATGGAAAGCCCCCATCATGTTACCGGTATCGGTTAAGGCAACGGCTTCCATTTCATTTTTAACGGCGGCATTTACCAAATCTGAAACACTAGAGGTAGATTGTAAAATGGAGAATTGAGAGTGGTTGTGCAAATGTGAAAAAACAGCATCTTCTAATAAAGACGCATTTGCTTTTATGGCTTCTTTAGAAATTTCATCTTTGGGCAGGGCTTTTTCTAAAAGCGCCCTAATCCTGGCCGAAGCTTTTTTGAGATTGATATGGGTCATCCCAATTAGCTCAATAGGCTGTGGATTGGCTTGAGAGAAGTTGGCAAAATAGTCTGGGTTGACATCCAGTTCTTCTACAGTAAACACCTGTTGGCGAATTAATTCTAAAAAACAACGGGTGGTAGCTTCTACATCGGCGGTGGCATTATGGGCTTCTCCAAAAGGCACATTAAATAAATGGCGATGCAATTCGGTAAGGGTGGGCAGTTTAAATTTTCCGCCTCTACCTCCCGGTAATTTACAGAGTTGAGCCGTTACTTCGGTACAGGTATCTAAAACAGGAAGTTCTCCAAGAGAAGTTTCCATGTTTTTTCTATAAAATTCGGCACCCATAATGTTGATGTCGAAACCTAGGTTTTGACCTACAATAAATTTTGTAGTGGCAAGCGCCTCGTTAAATTTAATAAGAACCTCTTCTAAGGCAAGGCCTTGTTCTTGGACCAACTCGGTTGAAATACCGTGAATTTTTTCGGCATCATAGGGTATGTTATAGCCCTCTGGTTTTATGAGATAATCTTGACGGTTTATTAAACGCCCGTCTCTATCATGCAGCTGCCAGGCAATTTGTACGCATCGTGGCCAGTTGTCTGAATCGCTAATTGGGGCATTCCAACGCTTTGGTAGTCCGGTAGTTTCGGTGTCAAAAATTAAATACATTATCGCTGCAAACTGGGCTGTAGATTCTCCCATAAAAGTAGCAAAACTTTAAGTCCTAGAGTCAGAGAGTTATTAACAAAATTTAGAGTTGTTTGTTGGATTTTAACTATTGAACATAATAATTTTTTGAAAAATCAAACTTATAAACCTTCTAAATATATTTTTTAATGTTAAAATTTTTATATATATTCGTTTTATCTAAATTATTTTTACAGAATCCTCCTATTTTTATTGATTTGCCTTGGGTATATACAAAAGCTATATGTCCGGAATTGTTCTATATATATGTTAATGTTATCCAACATTTGAGAGATGGAAAACGGTTACTTAAATATAAAGTTTAAACG
>JAESQB010000113.1 GCA_016765375.1 Flavobacteriaceae bacterium
ATTTAAATCAATATATTAAAGGGTTTAGTGGTGGTTTTTTAGTTGTTTGTTTTGCAGTGGTTACTTTCCGATACAAAAATTCTCAAAAATATTGCCTAAAATGTCTTTGTCCAGATCGTATTCGCCGGTAATATTACCCATATAGCAGAGGCATTCTCTTAGATCTATGGCAATAAGGTCGGAGGGAATGTGACTGTCTATACCCTGTTTAACCGCATTAATACTTTCTAGGGCATTGTTTAGCGCCTCAAAATGTCGGGAGTTGGTTACGATGGTTTCATTATTACTAAGCAAACCAATATTTACCAATCCTGTTAATTCGTTTTTTAAAGCCTCAATGCCCTTATTGTGTTTGGCTGATATCAATAACAGTGGGTCAATTTGGTCTTTTAAATTTTTAAGTTGGGCAGGGGAGGCCTTATCCATTTTATTGGCCACGACAATAAATTTTTTATTGGCAAAGGTGGTTTTTATGCTTTCAATGTCTTGTAAAACCGTTTCATTAAACGTTTCGGCATCCATGAGGTAGATGATCAGTTGAGCCATTTCGGCTTTCTCATAGGCTTTTTTAATGCCAATGCTCTCCACCACATCTTTGGTTTTTCTCAAGCCGGCGGTATCTATGAATCTAAAGACGACGCCTTCAATAACCACCTCGTCTTCAATGGCATCGCGGGTGGTGCCGGGCACTTCAGAAACAATGGCTTTTTCTTCGTTTAACAGGGTGTTTAAGAGGGTGGATTTTCCTACATTGGGTGCGCCTATAATGGTAATGGGTATACCGTTTTTCATGACATTGCCAAAGGCAAAGGAGTCGGATAATCGTTTTAAGATTATCGTTATCTTTTCGATTAAGGCCATAAACTGATCCCGGTTGGCAAACTCCACATCTTCTTCAGCAAAGTCCAATTCCAATTCTATCAAGGAGGCAAAATCCAAAAGCTCCTGGCGTAAGGCTTTGAGTTCATTTGAAAAGCCCCCACGCATTTGTTGAATAGCCTTTTGGTGTGAGGCTTTGGAGGTAGAGGCAATGACATCGGCAACGGCCTCTGCCTGTGATAAGTCCATTTTTCCGTTAAGAAAGGCACGCAGGGTAAACTCACCCGCATCGGCGTGTCGCACGCCATTTTTNAGNAANAGTTGTATGATNTCTTGCTGAATATACACCGANCCGTGGCAGGATATCTCTATCACGTCTTCTCCNGTATAGGAATGNGGGTTTTTAAAGACCGAAACTAAAACCTGGTCTATAACTCTATCGCCGTCTATTAAATGCCCTAAATGCAGGCTATGACTTTTTTGCTTNTTTAAATCTTTATTGCTTACGCTNGTAAAAAATTGAGAACAGATTGAAATAGCTTCTTCTCCAGAAAGCCTGATGATGGCAATGGCGCCCATACCAGATGGTGTGGCTAATGCTATTATGGTGTCTTGTGAGATCATTAAGGCAAAAATACGAATTCAGGGTTTGATATTGATGATCTATATGCTGAAAATTAAAAAGNTGCCTTTCTGAATTTAAGNACGGCTTAATTCGTAATTCTCAATTCGTAATTAATTTTAATACCATCTTCGGGTAAAGAGCTTGATCAAGGTTCTGGGGGCTAAAACAATTACAAATCGAATGCTCTCACTATAATTGGGTAAGCCCGGTTCCCAACCTTTGTTTGAATAAAGNGGAAAGTAGAGNTCAAAAAAATCTTCAACCAGGCTTAGTCTAATACCTGAATCATAAACCCCATGTGTACTTCGTTTTTTATTATGCACCAGACCAACATCAGCATAAAACTGTACCCACCTCCAAATGCTGGTATTTACATTAAGCGTGCTTATCCAGCTGTTGGCGAAGGCCGGCNGTAGTTTTGATTTAAAACCGCCTTCGGCCAATATAATTTGCTGACTAAAAAGNCCCGTGTCTTCNTTTCGNCCTATATANTCATAATTAAAAAGGTAATCGGTNGGGCGGTCAAGAGCAAAACTNAAAAAATCNCNATTNTCTGAGGTCTTGTTTCTTAAAAANNCNCCNNCAAAAAANCGGAGATTNATNTGNCGGTTGNTTAAAAACAGTTTACGGTATTCAATGGTGGTNGANATTTTACTGAANTTTGAGCTCAGTTGTAAATCCACTTCCNCTCCAAAATAATNGATAAGNTTGGGATTTGAATAAATGTATTTNAAATTCATCACCGAATAATCAGGGTCTTCAGCAGGGTTTAAAGGGTTTTGATCGCGACTCACGGTAATATTACTAAGTATTATAGATTGTGTTTTATTACTTCTCAGATTATTTATATCTCTAAAAGATAAAATTACAAAAGGTGAAAACCGATTAAAGAAAAGTCCTTCATTATATGAAAAGCGACTTCCAGAAAGGCCATAAGTGATAGAACGAAATTTTCTTTTATCTATAAATTTTTTATAGGCCAATGAAACATTGCCAACAAAGGCTTTTGAGCGCAGTCCGTAGTAGGGTTGAATGCTATAGTGAAATTCTTTAGGAAGTAAGGTTTTATTAAAGATTCTTGCTCCAATAGCAAATCCGTCGTAAATATTAAATAGAGAGACAGGTGTGAGTAAGGTTTGGTTATAACGGTGGTCTTCTACATCTTGAAATAGTCTGAGTTGAAGCGGTTTGTTAAAGAGCCCAGAAACCCTTTTAAAGTTATTCCTCAAATTGTATTCTGGGATGATGGCCTCGTGATTAAGCACCACTTTTTTAATATCTTTAGCGGGTAGTGTTATGGTTTTTAAGCTGTCAACCTTTGTTACCCACGTTTTAAACAAAACCTCACCTTTTTTATTTAATGCTGAAAGGGATACGGGCAAGCTGTTTTTTTGCTTATTTTTTATGGTAACGGCAATAGAATCGCCTTGTTTTTTTAATTCCTTTATTTTAAAATCGATGCGTTTGTTTGAATTGATATAANCTTCATAAAACCAATCAAGCGTTTGCTTGCTCTTTAATTCTAATTCTTTTAAAAAAGAAAGCCCTGTGGTTTTCTGTAAAACATTTTTAGNATAAAAGGNNTTTATCGACTCATCTACGGTTTCTTGGCCTAAATAATCGTNTAAATATAAAAANCCNATGCCGCCTTTATAATCGCTGGCAATATTTTTATTGAATTTTAGAAGTGAATCTCTAGAGACCGTTAAGGCTTGATCGAGATTCCTTCTGGCCATATTCATGTAGAGCATGGGGTATTGGTCATTAAATTCTAATTGAAACAGCTGTGTCCAACGCAAAAAAGGCCAGTTNCTCAAATTGCCTACAATTTTCATATTGGGATAATATTTATTGGTATATTTTATCAATAAATAAATATGCAGGGCACCTTTAAACCAATGGTCTTTTCGGGGGTTTAATATTAATGTGTTTTCTAAAAACTCGGCACTAATGGTTTTAAATTGTTCGATATCGTATAGAAAACCATATGGGAAAGGGCTTATAAAATCTGGTAGTTGATTGAGGCCATACACTGGGTTTTCTCTGTAATCCAATTGGGAAACCATCATTTTTTTAAAGGGATATTTTCCTAAATTTGCCTCTAAAAAGCGAACGATTCTATCNACCGAAAGGGCTTTTGNATTGTCGTCAATATAACCGTTTTCNAGATCAGTGACCACTTCAAAAGNATCGGTTAAAACTGATATGAAAGCACTGTTTTTTAAAAGAAATAATTTAACCTGATTTCGATTTTCACCTTTTAAAATTATTGTTTTCTCTTCTTTGTTTATGTTTTGATCTTCAATATCTAAGTTTGAAATAAGGCTAAATTGGCTTGGAATTGTAATGGAAACATGAAATTGAGAAGGCAGCAGGTAAAAGTCATCTAAATTTTTATTGCTATAAACCTGCCATTTTCCGTCATAAACTGCCGGTGAGATATACCAATATCTCAAGCTATAATCCCCATCACGGGTAATACCATAGCGGGTATATCTTTCTTTTGGGAGTTGAACACTATAGTTTAAAAACAGGCTATAACGCTCCCCTTTTTTTAAGGGACGGTCTAATACCACTTTTATAATATCTGCCTCTTCACGTTGCCATTGTAATGGTATTGATTTGTCTGAGCTTATACTGCTGATGTTTGTTTTTCCACGAAGTTTGTTTTTTTCAAAATGAAAAGCACTTTTAAAATCNTCGGTAAAACGTTTCGCCANGGGGGTGGTTTTAGAAGAAAAGCTATTGGCCCAGTCTAGTAAATAAATTTCGTTTAAATCTTGATTTGAATTGTTATAATAAACAATCTCTTGTTTTATGTCAATACTGTGGGTTTTACTGTCTAAAACGGCCTCTATATTTAATTTATGTTGTGCAAAACTTATTTGCGGCAAAATGCCGAAAAAAAATAAGATTGAATATAGGGGTGTCCGTATCAATTATGTAGCATATAAGATAATAGGGGGNTTACAATTGCAATTTTTTTTTATTATAATTCTTTTNCTAAAGATAGCTGTTTTTTTATTGAAATGTCTTNACCTTATAAAAATATAGTTTNCTTTCTAAAGAAAAAACGATTANTATGCTCTTTTATTGGATGTTGTACTAAGCTTTTAAGAAATTAGATTTAGAAATTTGGACTTAGGTGATATTCGGCGTAAAACTTATTGAGTATATCTAAAACTTCATCGGGAGTATCAACCATATGAATCAGGTCAAGATCTTTAATACTTACATTGCCATGNTCTTTTAAAAGGGTTTCTTTTATCCAAGCAATTAAGCCCTTCCAAAATTCGGTGCCCACTAAAATAATAGGGAATACGTCTATTTTTTTGGTTTGTATTAGGGTAATGGCTTCAAAGAGTTCGTCTAGGGTACCAAAGCCGCCAGGCATGACCACAAAGCCTTGTGAGTATTTTACAAACATGACCTTGCGTACAAAAAAGTAATCGAAGTCAATATTTTTATCGCTATCAATATAGGGGTTGTCATGTTGCTCGAAGGGTAGCTCAATATTAAGTCCTACCGAAGTNCCTCCCGCCAGGTGAGCACCTTTATTACCGGCTTCCATGATGCCCGGNCCTCCTCCGGTGATAACGCCATAACCATTATTGGTGATCTTTATAGCGATATCCTCTGCCAGTTTATAATATTTATTGTCGGGCTTGGTTCTTGCCGAACCAAAAATNGAGACACATGGCCCAATACGACTTNATTTTTCATAACCGCCAACAAATTCGCCCATAATTTTAAAAATGGCCCAGGAGTCGTTAGTTTTTACCTCATTCCACCCTCTTGGGTGACTTTCTTTTCTCATAAATGTCCTTTTAATTATATTAGAAGTTAGAGGCTAGAAGTAGGAATAACTCATAACCCATAACTCATAAACAGTTTACTAAAGTAATTCTTTTTTAAGAAACTTTGCTGTATGACTTGAGGAATGTTCGGCTACCTCTTCGGGGCTGCCTTGACAAATAATTTGTCCGCCCTTTTTTCCNCCTTCAAGACCTATNTCTATGATATAATCAACCGTTTTTATCACATCCATATTATGCTCAATGATGAGTACGGTATTGCCTTTGTCAACCAATTTGTTGAGCACAATAAGTAAGACTCTAATGTCTTCAAAATGAAGNCCTGTAGTGGGTTCGTCTAAAATATAAAAGGTGNTTCCGGTATCTTTTTTAGAAAGCTCGGTTGCCAGTTTTATACGTTGGGCTTCGCCTCCAGATAGGGTGGTAGATTGCTGTCCTAAAGTGATATAGCCCAAGCCTACATCCTGAATGGTTTTTAATTTTCGGTAAATTTTTGGAATGTGTTCAAAGAAATGACAAGCCGTATTAATGGTCATTTCCAAGACGTCGTAAATAGATTTTCCCTTATATCTAATTTCCAGAGTTTCTCGATTAAAACGCTTGCCTTGGCAGGTTTCGCATTCTACATAAACATCGGGCAGAAAATTCATTTCTATAACTCTTAGGCCACCGCCTTTACAGGTTTCGCAACGTCCTCCGGCCACATTAAAACTAAAACGTCCCGGTTTATAACCCCTGATCATGGCTTCAGGNACTTTAGCAAATAAAGACCGTACTTCAGAAAACATNCCGGTATAGGTAGCGGGNTTAGAACGTGGCGTCCTGCCAATGGGNGTTTGGTTTATGTTTATGACCTTGTCTAAATGCTTAAGNCCATNAATTGATTTATATTGCAAAGGTTCTTTAACCCCATTAAAAAAATGATTATTGAGAATGGGGTAGAGGGTNTCATTAATTAAAGTNGATTTTCCACTNCCGGAAACNCCTGTAATGCCTATCATTTTTTGCAGAGGAAAGGAAACCGAAACACTTTTAAGGTTATTGCCCTTGGCTTCTTTAAGGCTGAGCCATTTGCCACTGCCTTTACGCCTTTTCTTCGGAATGTTTATGTGTTTGTNTCCGTTTAAATANGCTGCTGTTAGGGTATCGTGGGTTAACAATTCACTCGGGCTGCCTTCTGAAACAATTTCGCCGCCNTGTTTTCCGGCCCCCGGGCCTATGTCAATCACATGGTCTGCGGCTTCAATCATGTCTTTGTCATGCTCGACTACNATCACCGAATTGCCAATGTCTCTAAGCTGGACAAGCGCATTAATTAATTTTCGGTTATCGCGTTGGTGTAAGCCTATGCTGGGCTCGTCTAGTATATAAAGCACACCAACCAATTGCGAACCTATTTGTGTTGCCAACCTGATGCGCTGGGCTTCGCCTCCCGAAAGCGATTTTGAACTTCGGTCTAGNGATAAATAATTAAGNCCCACATCTATTAAAAATTGCNGNCGTACGCCTACCTCTTTGATAACTTCTGAAGCTATTTTTAATTGTTTTTCGGAGAGTTTTTCACTGATGTCTTCAAACCATTGTTTGAGCTCAATGATATCCATTTGGGCTAATTCCGAAATGTTCTTTCCATTTAATTTAAAATAAAGGGACTCCTTTTTTAAGCGACTGCCTTCACAATTGGGGCAGATGAGGTAGTCCATATAGTCTTTTGCCCAACGTTTTAATGAGCGTGAATCACTATTGTTAAAGGTATTCTGAATAAAATTGGCAAGGCCTTCAAAATCAATTTTATAGTTTCTGGTAATGCCTAAGGTTTTTGAGGCCACCTCAAATTTTTCATTACCGCCATAAAATATGATCTGCTTGGCTTCTTCAGGAATTGTATTAAAAGGATCGCTTAGTTTAAATTTATAGCGCTCAGCTATGAGTTGTAATTGTTTAAAGATCCAATTTTCTTTTTGGGGTCCTTGGGGGACTAAAGCGCCTTGTTTTATTGAAATTTTTTCGTCTGGAACAATTTTATTGATATTGACTTTATAGAGGTGTCCCAAGCCTTTGCAATGTAGGCACATGCCTTTAGGCGAGTTAAAAGAAAAGTTATTGGGCTCTGGGTTTGGATAGGAGATACCGCTTGTAGGGCACATGAGGGTACGGCTAAAATAACGTGCTTTATTGCTTTCGTGCTCGATGACCATAAGAATGTCGTCGCCGTGATGCATGGCTGTATTTATGGTTTCTCTCAGGCGTTTTTCCAGACTTTCACTTTGGTTTATGGCAAGGCGATCTATGACAATTTCGATGTCATGGGTTTTATAACGNTCTAATTTCATGCCTTTTTCAAGATCTTGAACCTGGCCGTCTACGCGAACTTTTACAAACCCTTGCTTGCCGATTTGCTCAAAGAGTTCACGGTAATGTCCTTTTCTGGAGCGTATTACCGGAGCGAGAATGTTTATTTTTTTGTCTTTAAAATCGCTTATGATGTGGTTTTTTATTTGATCATCGGTATAACTCACCATTTTCTTACCCGTATTATAGCTATAAGCATCACTGGCACGGGCATAAAGCAGNCGAAGAAAATCGTAAATCTCGGTNATNGTNCCNACGGTAGAGCGTGGGCTTTTAGAAGTGGTTTTTTGTTCTATGGCAATTACGGGCGANAGGCCTTCAATNTTATCGACATCGGGACGTTCCAATCCGCCTAAAAATTGGCGNGCATAGGCCGAAAAAGTTTCTATATACCGGCGTTGTCCTTCGGCGTAAATGGTATCGAAAGCCAAAGAAGACTTACCCGAACCCGAAAGCCCGGTAATAACCACCAGGTTTTCCCTGGGAATTGAGACGTCAATNTTCTTNAAATTATGAACCCTAGCGCCTAAAACTTCAATGAATTGCTCATTTTTAGCCATAAGCGGCAAAGATAATTATTTAATTTCAGTTTTTTTAAAAGGAGGAGTCCTTTCCTAAATAATTAAAATATAATATGGAACAGTAATTGTATCTTCGATATAATAAAAAGATAAATAATATGGATTTAGAAGCAAGAAAGTATGAATTTATACAAAAGCTATTTAATGTAGAAGAAAATCTTTTTTCAAAGTTAGAGATTATGCTTAACAAGGCCATTGACGTGCCTGAGCGAATAAGTTTAGAACAGTATAATAAAGAGATTGATAAGGCGATACAGGATATAGAAGATGGAGAGTTTTATTCACAAGAAGAAGCTCAGAAAATAGCAAGCCAATGGTAAATGTTGTTGTAATTTAGTTACGTTTTATATTGGAAAATTAGTGTAATAGCTATTTCACAGAGCTACACAAAGGAGACACAAATCAAGAAATTATTAACAGGTTTTTACTTTACCATTCACCATTCACCATTCAATATTCGATATTCAGTATTCGATATTCGGTGTTCAAAACCCCACCGCTTTATCATCGCCGCGTCTATCGGCACCGCCTTCCAGTTTTCCGTTAGGCAATCTTAAAATACCGTCCACTTTGCCTAAAATTCGAGAATTTTTTTCATTAATGTGATAGCCTTTGGCTTTTAAATTTTCCAGAAGCCTTTTGTCAAACATATGGGGCTCGAAGGTAATGACATCGGGCAGCCATTGGTGGTGAAATCGTGGGGCGTTAACGGCCTCTTGCATGCCCATATCAAATTCGGCAACGTTTAAAATGGTTTGTAGTACCGATGTGATAATGGTAGAGCCTCCCGGGGTGCCAAGCGTCATGAGCAATTGCCCGTCTTTTTCAACAATGGTAGGCGTCATCGAGCTCAACATGCGTTTTTGAGGGGCAATGGCGTTGGCTTCGGCGCCTAAAAGGCCAGAGATATTGGGTACACCCGGTTTGGCGCTAAAGTCATCCATTTCGTTATTGAGAAAATAGCCCAGTTCGTCTACGTATAATTTACTGCCAAACCCCCCATTAAGGGTGGTGGTAACTGCCACGGCATTTCCAAATTGATCGACTATGGAATAATGTGTTGTTTCTTCGCTTTCATAACCTGGTAGCGCTCCATGGCTCAGGCTAGATGAAAGGGTAGCGGCATCAAAACTAAAGGCCGACATGCGATCGTCTAAGTAGGTTTTGCTTATTAGGGTGTCGGCTGGGATCTTTACGAAATCGGGATCCCCCAAATAAAAACTTCGGTCGGCATAGGCACGACGTTCGGCTTCGGTAATCACCTGGATTGTTTTTTGACTGTTATGGCCGTATTCTTTTAAGTTATAGGGCTCGATCATACTCATGATCTGCGCCAAGCAAATGCCGCCACTCGAAGGAGGTGACATGGAAATAATATCCAATCCTTTATACGAAAAGTTTATAGGATCACGCCATTGGGCTTCATAAGCAGCCAAATCGTCCAAGGTGATGATGCCCCCCTTTGCGCTTAAAAAATCAACTAGAATTTGAGCATTTTGGCCTTTGTAAAATTCGCCTTTACCATGTTCGGCAATACGGCTTAAGGTATTTGCCAATGCCGGATTTTTTATAGTATCGCCGGCGGTATACGATAGCGAGTATAGGGTGACTTTCCCATTTACCGAATCGAGTATGGC
>JAESQB010000114.1 GCA_016765375.1 Flavobacteriaceae bacterium
TTTTATAGACATCATTATATCCATTACAACCTAATTCCTACTTGTATTATGATCTAAAAATTTAAAGTATAGATTTTTAAAATCAGATGGATTTGCAGATATTTCCGATTATAAAGCTCTAGACTGAACTTTGATTCTCGAAATTTAAAAAAGAGGGTTGAATACTTCAAACCTGTCAGGTTTAAAAAAGACTTTATTTTTTCCTAAAATACACGGTAATAGGCACTCCGGTATAATCAAATTCTTCCCTAATTTTATTTTCTATATAGCGTTTATAAGGCTCTTTTACATACTGGGGCAGGTTACAGAAAAAAGCAAAGGTAGGATGGGGTGTTGGTAATTGCATGCAATACTTAATTTTCACATATTTACCCTTATAGGCCGGAGGCGGATAATTTTGAATAAGAGGCAACATAGTATCGTTAAAAAGACTTGTTTTTATGCGTTTCGAACGGTTTTTGTAAACCTCAACAGCAGTTTCAATGGCTTTATAAATACGTTGTTTTGTAAGCACCGACATGAATATGATCTGAATATCGGTAAAAGGTTCGCACTGTTGTTTTATGTGTTTTTCAAATGCTTTGGTACTCTGATTGTCTTTTTCAATCAAATCCCATTTGTTTACTAAAATTACAATGCCTTTATTATTGCGATGGGCTAGCCAGAATATATTTTGATCTTGCCCCTCAAAACCACGGGTGGCATCTACAACTAATACTACAACATCGCTGTGTTCTAAGGCTCTTAGGCTTCTCATAACCGAGTAAAACTCGAGGTCTTCTTTTACCTTAGATTTACGCCGTACTCCGGCGGTGTCTACCAAGTTAAACTCGAATCCAAAACGCTTGTATCGGGTATCTATAGAGTCTCTAGTGGTTCCGGCGATATCGGTTACTATATAACGCTCCTCACCAATTAAGGCGTTGATAAAAGATGATTTTCCGGCATTTGGACGTCCTAATACCGCAAAACGGGGCAATTCATCCTCTTGTTTTATTTCATGATCGGGAAGTGCTTTTACCAGATCGTCCAAAAGGTCTCCGGTACCACTGCCATTAATACTGGCAATAGAGTAATAACATTTAAAGCCTAGAGAGTAAAATTCGACCGCATCGGCCTCTCGAGAGGCATTGTCAACTTTATTGACTACTAAAAAAACGGGTTTCTTACATTTGCGAAGCAAAGTAGCAACCTCCTGATCCATTCCGGTTAAACCGGCTTCAACTTCTACCATAAAGAGTATGGCATCGGCCTCGTCTATGGCCAATTCGACCTGCTTGTCGATTTCGGTCTCAAAAACATCATCACTGCCTTTTACATAGCCTCCAGTATCTATGAGCGAAAACTCCACGCCATTCCAATCACTCTTTCCATAATGACGGTCGCGTGTTACGCCACTAACTGCGTCAACTATAGCTTCTCTACGTTGAATTAATCTATTAAAAAGGGTAGATTTTCCAACATTAGGTCGTCCTACTATGGCTACTATTCTGCTCATTTACTTAAAATTAGGGTGCAAAATTACTACTTTATTTCTGGTTATAGCCAAAACGTTTAAGTTGATCTATATTTGAACGCCAGTTTTTATTCACTTTCACATACAATTCGAGNTGAATTTGCTTNCCNAAGAATTTTTCCAGGTCTTTTCTGGCTTCAACNCCAACGCGTTTTAAGGCCGATCCTTTATGNCCNATNATNATNCCNTTTTGAGTTTCACGCTCTACCATGATTACCGATCGCATTCTGATNATTTTTTCTTCTTCAAAAAACTCTTGAGTATCTATTTCAACAGCATAAGGAATTTCNTTTTTGTAATGNATCAGAATTTTNTCTCTGATGGTTTCGTTTACAAAAAACCGTTCGGGTTTATCGGTTAAGGTNTCTTTGGAGTAAAATGGTGGCGATTGGGGTAANAGTTCTATAATACGATTAAAGACTTCTTTAACACCAAAATTTTCTAAAGCCGAAATGGCAAAAATTTCTGCATTAGGCACCATTTCTTGCCATAGTGCAAGGCTTTCTTTTAATTTTTCTTCGTCGCCTAAATCTATTTTATTCAGNAATAATAAAACTGGAATATTGGTTTTTGTAATCTTGTCTAAAAAGGCCTGNTCTTTAATNGTTTTTTCACCCAGTTCAACAATATAAAGCAGCACATCGGCATCTTCAAAAGCCGATTTCACAAAATCCATCATCGCGCNCTGAAGTTGATATGCGGGTTTTATAATGCCTGGNGTATCGCTTAANATNACTTGAAAATCATCGCCATTAACAATGCCTAAAATGCGATGGCGGGTGGTTTGTGCCTTTGANGTAATGATAGACAATTTTTCCCCCACAAAAGCATTCATCAAAGTNGATTTCCCCACATTGGGGTTGCCTATAATGTTTACAAAGCCAGCTTTATGCGTCATCCTTTTATTTTTTGCAAAGGTAGGGATTAGATAAATGAAAAAGGCTAAATATAAAATGTAAAACCGCAAAAGGAACAAGTCATTTAGTTCACTATCCTTTTTGCTTTTACATTTTTCTGTTTTACATTTAATTACAGCGCATTATTCATAATCTCTTGTACAATATCGGGGTTGAGNAGGGTAGAGGTGTCCCCAAGATTTGAGGTGTCTTTAGCTGCTATTTTACGTAAAATACGACGCATAATTTTTCCGCTTCTGGTTTTTGGCAGACCACTTACAAATTGAATTTTATCGGGTTTGGCAATGGCTCCTATGGTATTGGCCACCACATTACGGACTTCTTGTTTTAGTGCTTCCGAGGGCTTTATGCCATTATACAAAATAACATAAGCGTAAAGGGCATTGCCTTTTATATCGTGTGGAAAACCTACCACGGCACTCTCTACGACACTTTCGTGTTCATTGAGGGCGTTTTCTATAGGCGCCGTNCCTAAATTATGTCCTGANACGATTACCACATCGTCAACTCTTCCTGTAATACGGTAATTNCCNTCAGCATCCCGAAGTGCNCCATCNCCNGTAAAATANNTGTTTTTATAGGCCGAAAAATANACNTCTTTATANCGNTNATGNTCNCCNTAAATNGTNCGNGCCATAGANGGCCANGGNAATTTNATNGCNAANCGTCCTTCNNCNGTTTCNGNGTTNAATNCNATTTCGGTATCATTTTCAGCCATCAACACCAATTGTACACCCGGCATGGGCAAGGTGGCATAAGTGGGTTTATGAGGGGTAATGCCCGCCAATGATGAAATCATGATGCCTCCGGTTTCGGTTTGCCACCAGGTATCCACAATGGGGCNATTTCCTTTTCCTATATGGTCATTATACCAATGCCAGGCCTCTTCGTTAATGGGTTCGCCTACGGTTCCTAATACCTTTAAGTTTGACAGATNATAGGCTTCTACAAAACTTAAAGGTTGTTTTGCTAAGGCACGNATNGCCGTTGGTGCTGTGTAGAAATGGGTGATCTTAAGTTTTTCACAAATGTTCCAAAAACGTCCAAAATCGGGGAAACTGGGGATGCCTTCAAACATGACCGTGGTAGCACCGGCTGCCAAAGGCCCATAAACAATATAGCTGTGACCGGTAATCCAGCCTATGTCGGCAGTGCACCAATACACATCGTTCTTTTCCATTTGAAAAACATTCTGAAAGGTAAATGTTGTGCCTACCATATAACCTGCAGTGGTATGCACCATGCCTTTTGGTTTGCCGGTAGAGCCCGAGGTGTATAGTATAAACAAAACATCCTCGGCATCCATAATTTCAATGGGGCAATGGGCTTCTGCTTTTTGGAGTTCGTCCTTCCAAAATTTATCACGTCCTTCAAGCATGGGTGTATTTGCAGAGCTGCGTTTATAAACGATACAGGTTTCTATAGAGGGGGTGTTTTTCATAGCCTCATCACAAATGGCTTTAAGAGCAATTTGTTTGTTACCACGATAAACTTCGTTGGTGGTGATAAGCATTTTGCACTGTGAGTCGTTTATCCTACTAGCTATGGCGGTGCTGGAGAAACCTGCAAACACGATGCTGTGCACAGCGCCAATTCTAGCACAGGCCAACATGGCGATGGCCAGCTCAGGGATCATGGGCATATAAAGGCATACCCGATCGCCTTTTTTAATGTTATTGTTCTTTAAAACATTGGCAAAGCGGCATACAGCGTCGTGAAGTTGTTTGTAACTTATATGTTTTGTGGTTTCTTGAGGATTGTTGGGCTCCCAAATTATGGCCGTTTTATCGCCTAAAGTCTCGAGATGTCTGTCCAGACAATTTTCAGTAATATTAAGCTTGCCCCCTTGAAACCACTTGACTTCCGGTTTGGTAAAATCCCATTCCAAGGTTTTGTCCCAAGGTTTTTGCCAAGTAAATTTTGAAGCCACGGCCTCCCAAAAGGCTTCAGGGTTTTCTACACTTTCCTGATAAGCTTTTTTATAGTTGTCAAAAGTTTTGAGTTGAAGATTGTCGGGAATGGTCATTTGTGTATGCTTTTTTTAATGTCTGAAAGATATAAAAAAGCGCGGTGAAGCAGAAAGTTTAATACTGGTTTTAAAATGTTTGCCTTTTAGGCTAGTTTCTGTCAATCTCTGTTTTTGTAGTATATATCAACACATGCTTTCTGGGCGTGAGCATTTTCATAATGTAAATCATAGGTGTCATCGGATTCACCCAACCATGTCATATAAAATATAGATTCGTCAATTTTATCAATGAATTTATTTTATTAAATACTGAATAAGCTCTTTTTTTTGAGAGTATAAAATTGCTCTTAAAAACGGTTTGAGAAGGCGACTTTATTATTAAGTAAAATGATATAAATTTATATCCCACCCTTCAATTTTATAAACGCGGCAGTTTCTACATGGGTTTTTTCCTGAGCCATGAACAATGGGGTT
>JAESQB010000016.1 GCA_016765375.1 Flavobacteriaceae bacterium
AAGAACCCGGATTAAAAAATCCCGAAAAAATAAAACAATTTATAAATGAGTTATCATATAGATCCTAAGGGTTTTTATGGCGAATTTGGGGGAGCTTATATTCCCGAAATGCTCTACCCTAATGTTGAGGAGTTAAGACAAAACTATTTAAGCATTACTGCCGAGCCTGGTTTTAAAAAGGAATTTAATGCCTTATTAAAAGACTATGTTGGACGTCCTACACCTTTATATTTTGCCCAACGATTAAGTGAAACCTATAAGACAAAGATTTACCTTAAACGTGAAGATTTATGCCATACTGGAGCCCATAAGGTCAACAATACCATAGGGCAAATTCTCTTAGCCAAACGCCTTGGTAAAAATCGCATTATTGCCGAGACTGGTGCTGGGCAGCACGGGGTTGCCACCGCAACTGTTTGCGCGCTTATGGGCATAGAATGTGTGGTGTATATGGGCGCTATCGATATTAAACGTCAAGCCCCCAATGTGGCACGCATGAAAATGTTGGGTGCTACGGTAATTCCTGCATTATCAGGCAGTAAAACACTAAAAGATGCCACCAACGAAGCCATTAGAGATTGGATTAACAATCCGGTAGACACCCATTATATCATTGGCTCAGTGGTGGGGCCTCACCCCTATCCCGATATGGTGGCACGTTTTCAAAGTGTTATTTCAGAAGAAATAAAACAGCAACTCCTAGAAAAAGAAGGCCGTGAGAACCCCGACCACGTTATTGCCTGTGTAGGCGGTGGCAGTAACGCTGCCGGTGCATTTTATCATTGTTTAGACCGCCCTGAGGTTAATATTATTGCCGTTGAAGCCGCCGGAAAAGGCATTCATAGCGGCGAGAGTGCCGCAACTTCTCAATTGGGGAAAGTGGGTATTATTCACGGCAGCAAGACCTTGCTTATGCAAAGTCCNGATGGACAAATAACCGAGCCNTATTCTATNTCGGCAGGNTTGGATTATCCCGGTGTTGGNCCATTACACGCCCATTTATACACCAGTAAACGGGCTNAATTCCTCTCGATTACCGATGCCCAAGCCATGGANGCNGGCTTAGAGCTTTCAAAANTAGAAGGTATTATTCCAGCCATTGAAAGTGCCCANGCCTTAGCCGTTTTTAANCATANAANNTTTGATCANGACNATGTTGTNGTGCTTAANCTCTCGGGAAGAGGCGANAAAGATCTATCAACCTATATTGATTATTACAAGCTGTAAAAGGCAGAGACCTGCCTGCCGGCAGGCAGNGAGTAGAGAAAATAAAAAAGTTATGGGNTTTNAATTTTGGGATTTGGAATTTGGAATTCGGGTCTTGGGTCTTGGGTTAAGGTTTATAAATGATAAAGAAAAGAGTATATAAATGAACAGAATACAAGAGAAATTACAAGAAGACAAAAAGTTATTATCGCTTTATTTTACAGCGGGTTATCCTCATATAAACGATACGGTCTCGATTATTCAAGACTTGGAAAAAAGTGGTGTGGACATGATAGAAATTGGATTGCCCTTTAGCGATCCTCTGGCCGATGGTCCTACCATACANAAAAGCTCTACCCAAGCCTTAGACAATGGGATGACTACTCAAGTATTATTTGATCAACTTTCCAGCATTCGAAAAACAGTTTCTATTCCCCTACTCATTATGGGGTATTTTAATCCCATTTTACAATATGGAGTGGAAGCTTTTTGTAAACGCTGTAAGGATATAGGCATAGACGGTTTAATCATNCCCGATCTTCCTGTAGATGTATATCACGAAAAATATNNGAAAATATTCGAAAAATACGGACTCATCAACGTGTTTCTTATCACNCCNCAAACTTCAGAAAAACGCATTCGTTTTATAGACAGCCTCTCTTCGGGNTTTATNTANATGGTGAGCAGCGCGAGCATAACCGGGGCTAAAAGCACTTTTGGAGAGATACAAACCTCTTATTTTAATCGTATTGCAGCCATGAANCTCNACAACCCTCAAATTGTAGGCTTTGGCATTAGCAATTCCGAAACATTTAAACAAGCAACACAACAAGCCAAAGGGGCTATTATAGGCTCTGCTTTTATCAAGCATTTAACCGAACATGGAACGGAAAGTATTGATGATTTTGTAAAGGAAATTTTAAATTAAAAAATTATTGAGATCTAATATATTAAGTCTTTTCTAGAAAAAATCTTTATACTGCTGGACTCTAAAATCAACAGTATTAAAATTTGGGTTACTTTCTTTTAAAATTTTATAGGTTTCTAAACCTCCTACTGCCCTATTGGCTGCTCNAGAAGGTGAANTTAAAGAAACNGTTTTGATACTTCTCGANGGNGTTAGGGAAAATTGATGTACTCTTGGCACTTCATCAAAAATCACCTCTAACTTTAAGCCGTAGTATTTTAGCTGTTGTCTGAAAAAATATTCGGGACCATTTTTGCAATTGCCTCCCATNAATAAAATGGTGGTTATTTTTGGATATTTTTGAAGNTAACTCAACACATCTCTTAATTCGATATGATNCATGTTTAAATCGGATGCATCTAGNCTTTCGCGTTGGCACTGCTTTACTATATCACAAATACCAATGCCTTTCTCAATTAAAAAAGCCTTGCGTTGTTTAATGGCTTTTAGACTTGCTTCAAATTCAAGGTTTAAGCTAAAAATTTGGTTTAAAATAGGCCATAACTGTCCATCTCTGCTGCCATAACAAAACCTCACATCACCTTCTTTTAATTTTCCTAATGAAAAACGTGGTGGTGGCAAAGTACCTACTATAAGTTTAGTGGCATTTACGGGAATGAATGGTGAATAAGGATGTTGATGTAAAAACACTTTAATACGAGGTTTNATGNTTTAAAATCATCTAACAAAAGTTAATTCAGTATCGCTAGAAAGGCTTTCACTATAGCCATAGCCTTCGTAATTAAAGCCTTTTAATTGCTCTACGGTATTAGCATGAGTNTCTATTACGTACCTCGTCATAAGCCCACGGGCTTTCTTAGCAAAAGTCATTATCATTTTATACTGCCCATTTTTAAAGTCTTTAAAATGTGCCGTTATAACAGGGGCTTTTAAAGCTTTTAGGTCTATAGCCTTAAAATACTCGTTACTAGCAAGGTTTAAAAGAAACTCCCCATCGGCAATTTCATTATTTAAGGTTTGGGTTATTTTTTTTCGCCAAAACTCATAAAGATTTTTATTTTCACCTACAGCCATTTTTGTTCCCATTTCTAACCTATAGGGCTGTATTAGATCTAAGGGTTTTAACAAGCCGTATAAACCGGATAATATTCTTACCGTATCCTGAAAATCATCCAATTGGTTTTCTGAAATAGTAGAAGCGTCTAACCCTCTATAAGCATCACCGTTAAATGTATAAGCTGCAGGTCTGGCATTTTGAGAAGTAAAAGGTAAACACCAATCTTGATTACGCTGAAAATTCAATTGCCCCAAAGCATCTGATATTTTCATAAGGTCTGAGAGGTTTCTAGCCGATTTTTTTTTCAGCAATTTATTTAAACGTTCAGAATCTTTTAAAAACGCAGCTTCAGAAAAGTGCGATGTTGGCAATGGACTCGTAAAATCCAAAGATTTTGCCGGAGATAAAACAATTTTCATGTGCCAATACTATTTGTCCCGATATCTATCGGGGTTGGTCATTCTGTAAACTTCGGTAAGGTGTAGACTTTGTAACCTTTTATATTTAAACTGTTTTTCTTTACTCTTTTTTTTCATAGCGATTTCATTAAATACTTTTTGAAGTACCCAAATTACAAAAAATCTTTAATTTTTCAGAATAAAAAGCAAGAATCGTCTATTCCTCTCGGGGCTTAATATAGGATTTCCATTTCTCTATACATTTTTGCATATCTTCTGGGGTTTCGGAAGTAAAACGCATAAACTCACCAGTTTTAGGATGTTTAAACCCCAATGTTTTGGCGTGAAGGGCTTGCCTTGGCAATACCTTAAAACAATTGTCTACAAACTGCTTGTACTTAGTGAACGTGGTACCTTTTAATATTTTATCGCCTCCATAACGTGCATCATTAAAAAGGGTATGTCCTATATGTTTTAGATGTACTCTAATTTGGTGAGTACGTCCGGTTTCTAGCTTACAGGATATTAAAGTGGCATAACCCAAACGTTCCAATACTTTATAGTGCGTAATAGCCGGCTTGCCTTTATAAGCCTCATCACCTAAGAAAACTGTATTTTGCAATCTGTTTTTTGGATGTCTTCCTATATGCCCCTCTATAGTGCCTTGATCTTCTTCTACATTTCCCCAAACTAAAGCAAGATATTCCCGCTCTGATACTTTTTCGGCAAATTGAAGTGATAAATATGCCATAGCCTGCTCGGTTTTAGCAATAACTAAAAGCCCACTTGTATCTTTATCGATACGATGCACAAGCCCTGGTCTGTTACTGCTGTTGTTTGGCAGGTTTTCAAAATGAAAAATAAGTGCGTTTATTAAGGTTCCCGAATAATTTCCATGCCCGGGATGAACCACCATCCCAGCAGGCTTATTAACCACCAAGAGTTCGTCATCTTCATAAACAATAACTATGGGAATATCTTCAGGAATCAGTAAATTTTCATGTGGCGGGTGAGCAAAGAGCACGCGAATTTCATCGAATGGCTTTACTTTATAATTGGCTTTTACAGCCTTTTCGTTTACAAGGATGCTACCATTTTTAGCCGCATTTTGAATTTTATTACGCGTAGCATTTTCAATAAAATTCATTAAATACTTATCGATTCTAAGAGCCTGTTGACCCTTTTCGGCCGTAAATTTATAATGCTCATAGAGTGCATCAGACTCTTCCAAAGCTTCTTTATCCATTGTCATCGTCATCCTGTTCTTGCTCTAAATTTTTAGAGCTATTGGTCATTAAATTGCCTTTACCATCGCCTAAAACCAAATCGATTACAGAGGTTTTACGAAGCTGAATTCCGGGTTTAATCTTCCTTCCTTTATAGTGCAATTCACGCACCTCATCTTTAGCAATATAAGGTATATAAGTCACCTCTCCTATTATAAAACCCAGAGCTCTTAGTGTTGGCTCTGCCTGTCTTCTGGTTTTACCAATTATTTCAGGTACTGTAATCATTCGATAACCCGATGGGTTTAGGGTAACATATATTTTTCGGCTTTCCTTTACAAAACTTCCTGCTTCAGGAATTTGACTTATCACAGAGTATTTTGGGAAATTTGGATTGTAATTGGCAGAATCTAATATTTCTCGTCGCAAATTAGCCTCATCCAAAATCTTATCTACTTTTTCAAGAGACATTTTTGCTAAATTAGGCACTTCAATTTGTTGCCCGTGATGGGTCGCTTTTTTTAACCAAAATAATACTAAAAAGCATAATACTACGAGTACAGCTATTGCAAAACCCACTTGTTTTAAAAAGGANTTTGTAAAGAGAAATTTNAAAAAATTCATATAAAATGGACATAAAAAAACAAAACTACACAAATTTATTTTGTATGCCTTGCTCTTAATTATGAAATAAGCTTATTTTCGTTAACTGAAACCTTTGTGTCATAATTAAATAATGGATNAAAAACGTATTGCTATAATCATGGGAGGCTATTCTAGTGAATATGAAATTTCACTAAAAAGTGGAAATATGGTTTATAATTCCCTAGACCCCAACAAATACAAGGCTTATAAAATTCATATTTTTAAAGACAAGTGGTTTTATGTTGATGAGCAAGACNNTGAGTTTTCGATAAANAAAGATGATTTTTCAATTTTATTAAACAATAAAAAAATAAAATTTGATTGTGTTTTTAACGCCATACACGGCAGTCCTGGCGAAGATGGTTATATGCAAGCGTATTTTAAATTACTCAACATCCCCATTACAGGTTGCACTATGTACCAAGCCGCGCTTACCTTTAACAAGCGCGATTTGTTATCATGCCTAAAGCCTTATGGCATAAAAATGGCCAATTCCTANAATTTAAANNTAGGNGAANNTNTTNANATAGAAAACATTATAGACAAAGTAGGCCTCCCCTGTTTTGTAAAGGCCAATAAGGCAGGAAGTAGCTTTGGGATTTCTAAAGTTTATAAAGAAGAAGACCTAAATGGCGCTATTGACATTTCGTTTAAAGAAGATGACGAGCTGATTATCGAATCGTTTTTAGATGGTGTTGAGATATCGGTTGGAGTGATTTCTTATAATGGAGAAACCAAGGTTTTACCGCTCACTGAAATTGTAAGNGANAACGACTTTTTTGACTATAAGGCTAAATATTTAGGGCAGTCTCAAGAAATTACACCGGCTAGGATCTCTGATACCATGGCAGAAAAGGTTAATAAAGTAGCCAAACGGGTTTATGAAATTTTAAAGCTAAAAGGGGTTTCTAGAAGTGNATATATCTTCAAAAACGGCGAACCTCATCTGTTAGAAGTGAATACTGTACCCGGTTTTACTGAGGAGAGNATTCTGCCAAAGCAAGCTGCTGCTGCTGGAANTAGCATGGCTGAATTGTTTGAAAACGCTATAGAAGAGGCTTTAAAATCTTAATGAGCGTAATTTTAACTATTTTTGTAGTATAAGACTTAAAACTAAAAGAAAAAACCTACAAGAGTAAGATAACTTGAAAGTTTATTTAAATCTCAAAACTGTGAAAAAAGCTGTTTTCCCTGGATCATTTGACCCCATAACCATAGGCCATTACGACATTATTAATAGAGGGCTGCCGCTGTTTGACGAAATTATTATTGCCATAGGCTTTAATTCAGACAAAAAATACATGTTTACCTTAGAACAACGCAAAACTTTTATTGAAGAGACTTTTAAAAATAACCCCAAGGTAAAAGTAATGACTTATAAAGGACTTACGGTAGATTTTTGTAAAGAGCAAGGCGCCAATTTTATATTGAGAGGCCTAAGAAATCCCAACGATTTTGAATTTGAAAAAACCATTGCCCANACCAATGTGAGTTTAGCACCAATTGAAACGGTTTTTTTAATTAATGCCTCNGGGAAATCACATATTTCCTCTTCTATAGTAAGAGAAGTTATTAGAAATGAGGGGGATTATTCACATTTAGTTCCTCAAAGTGTTCGAGTNGNTTAAACTTTNTTCTACATTCTTATTTTTTACCTCTATGCTTTCTAAAATNTTAGTTAAGAGATGAATTANCATAAAGGGCTTTAAAATATAATCGTCAATTTCAGATNATTTTATTTTATNTTCAACNTCTTCCGATNCAGACGCAGTAAGAGCAATAATAGAACCNANATAATTTTGTTGTTTTATGAGTTTAGAAGTCTCATAACCATCCATATTTGGCATGTGTAAATCCATGAGTATGCAATCAAAATGCATTTTNTCAAGAAATTTAATAGCTGNAAACCCATCAGAAACTGCCTGGTTTTTTATATGATAATTATCCAGNNTTTTTTTGGTAACCATCTGGTTAATCTTATTNTCATCAACAATTAAGATAGAACATTCTTTTAAGAGTNTTAATTGAGCCTCATNAAGNCTGTCCTTTTTAATGNATTGCAATCCTCTTTTAAAATTTACATTAAAATAAAAAGAAGANCCTTGNCCTATTTTACTTTTTAAATGAATATCACTCTTCATTATTTTNAATAAATTCTTTACTATAGAAAGGCCTAAACCAGTACCTCCATAACTACTATTTACAGCAGCCTTTTCTTGATGAAATTCTTTAAAGATATTTTCTTGCATTTCTTCAGATATCCCTATCCCATTATCATTAACCTCAAAANAAACTAACACATCATCCTCTTTTTCACGCTCCAACTTTATGTTTATTTTAATATNTCCGTTTTCAGTAAATTTAATAGCATTTGAAATTAAATTAATTAAAACTTGAGACAACTTAAATGAATCGCCAATTAATAATTTTGGCAAAGCCGCATCGTAATTTACAATTATAGTATTCTTTCTGTTCTGCAATGCAAATTCAAGAGAGTTGATAACATTATTTATAAGTTGATCAAGATTAAAATTCACAAGGTCTAACTGAGCTTTCTGCGACTCTTCTTTGTTGAGCTCTAAAATATTATTAATTAAAGCCAGTAAGTGATTTCCTGAAAATTTTAATGAATCTAAATATTCTTTCTGCTTAANACTAGGATTCTCCTGTAATAAGAGATTAGACAATTCGATAACAGCATATAAAGGGGTTCTTAACTCATGACTGATTTCAGAATAAAATTTTGACTTAGTTTTTGATAATTCCTGAGCTCTATCGCGAGCCATTTTAAATTGCTTTCCCTTTCGAAAAACTAAATATGTAGCCAAAAGCAATAAAACAGAAAGTATTACTAAAATAAAATTATAGTTCTTGGTTTTATTGAGTGAAATTTCTTGAACGAGCCGTTTATTCTCTATAAGTTCAATTTTTTCTTGATTGGCTTTTAAGGCCTGTTTAAGGGTATCCTTAAGCTTTTTATAAATGGCATTAGATCGTGTATGGTAATTCAAGGCAATATCATCATCGCCAAAAATTGAATACGAAATTCCTAAAACCTCTAAAGCCTGAGCCTTTCAAGGAGTCGCTATTAATCGCCGTAGCGCGCTCCAAAGATTCATTACTCAATTTTATGGCTTCTCCAATTTTATCTTTCTCAGTAAAGTCAAAAGCCTGTTTTGAATTATTGAATATAGAATCTTCAACGCTCAGTCTTTCTTGTGCTAATAAGGTTACATTAGTTAATAGAAATAAAAACAAGACTAAACACTTGTTACAGAGTAAGTTCATAGAGGGACGTTGATTAGTAAAACACTAAATTACTAAAAACTTTTACATATTTGCCTTAGCCATGACAAAATAACGAGGATCATCAATGTTTTCTCTAATTACCGAAGCCAATTTTGGAGAGGCCTTTATCATGAGTTTTTTACAATCTTCACTCAAGTGTTTTAAAACAATATTTTTTTCTACATTTTCGTATTTCTGAACTAAAGAGTAGATTGCTTCCAAGGCCGAATGATCACCCACTCGCGATTCCATAAAGTCTATTTCTTCGGAAGCATTCAGGCCTTTAATTCTAAATTTGATATAAAAAAGGACCCTAAAAACATAGAAATAGACTTTATGGAATCGCGAGTGAGTGATCATTCGGCCTTGGAAGCAATCTACTCTTTA
>JAESQB010000115.1 GCA_016765375.1 Flavobacteriaceae bacterium
ATACCACAGGAAAGAAAGCCCAGACGTTTGGCTTGCTCCTTTATAAAATTTGTTCTCTGATGTTTCAAGTTTAACATCTGGCTGTGAATTTTAGCTTAACTCCTACAGGTTTTAAGGTAATTAAAGAACTCAACTCAATATGCTTTGAATTTGTTTCTATATGAAATTTTCCTACTATAGCTTGAACGGCTAAGACCATTTCATAAAGGGCAAAACTATTGCCAATACAAAGTCTAGGACCTGCACCAAATGGAAAGTAATACGACGACATTTC
Source organism: Flavobacteriaceae bacterium (assembly GCA_016765375.1). Lineage (GTDB taxonomy): Bacteria > Bacteroidota > Bacteroidia > Flavobacteriales > Flavobacteriaceae > NORP215. The sequence goes on from JAESQB010000115.1 coordinate 275, forward strand.
CTTTTTGTCTTGTTCAGAGAAACGTTCGGGAATAAAGTCTTCAGGGTTTTTAGCCAGCGCCGAAAAACCGGTTAAAATTTTATAAAGCGGTATTTTTTTAGGATAGTGATATTTAGACATCAGTCTTTTTTATATAGTCAAGTTAATATTTTACTTATGAAACAAGACCATTACTTATTCAGAATAACAAAACTATATTTTTAATAATTGAGAATTAGTTTTTATAAATTCGTTGCTATACTCTATAGTGGGTTAAATTTATATGTTCATTTTTTCCTTGATGAAAAAACGAACCTTCATCTCGATAACTATCGGGACAAGACTGAAGAAACTTTTACTGAAAATTTCATTCGCTACGGCACAAAAATAAAGATTTTAATTTATAAAATCATTATGTCAAATAATTGACATTTAAAGTTTTACATGCATATTTTTAAATGCGACGATTTTTGTTTAACCCTTTGCTCAATTCATTTTCTACGTAAAATTTTCTTAGGTCAATCCCTACGGATTATTTATAATTTAAAAGCATAACTATATTTAAATTGCTATTTATTAGAAAACTTAAAACAAACCGCTTTGTACGGGGCCTTTTATTTTTCCCAGATGTTTATAGGCCAATTCAGTAACCTCACGCCCTCTAGGGGTTCGCATAATAAAGCCTTGCTGTATTAAAAAAGGTTCGTAAACCTCTTCTATGGTTTCGGAGCTTTCGCTCACCGCCGTTGCTAAAGTGGTTATCCCTACCGGACCGCCTTTAAATTTATCGATAATCGTTGCTAAAATTCTATTATCCATTTCATCCAAACCATAGGCATCTACATTTAAGGCCTTGAGGCTGTATTTAGCTATTTCGATATCTATATTACCATTTCCCTTTATCTGAGCAAAATCTCTTACCCGTCGTAAAAGGGCATTGGCAATTCTTGGGGTACCTCTACTCCTACCGGCAATTTCAATAGCAGCTTCCATAGACATAGCAACCTTTAAAATAGACGCACTGCGTTGCACTATAGTGGTTAAAAGTTCGGTATTATAATACTGAAGTCGGGAAGCAATTCCAAAACGGGCACGCATAGGCGCCGTTAAAAGCCCCGAACGTGTCGTAGCCCCAACTAAGGTAAAAGGATTTAAATTTATTTGAACCGTTCGCGCATTAGGACCGGTTTCAATCATGATGTCTATTTTATAATCCTCCATGGCCGAGTATAAATACTCTTCAACAATGGGNCTCAATCTGTGAATTTCGTCTATAAACAGGACATCGCGCTCTTCGAGATTTGTTAAGAGTCCCGCCAAGTCGCCGGGTTTGTCCAATACCGGACCCGAAGTCACCTTGATACCCACCTCAAGTTCATTGGCAAGAATATAGGCCAAAGTGGTTTTTCCCAAGCCAGGAGGCCCGTGAAAAAGGGTATGATCTAAAGCATCCTCNCGNAANTTNGCNGCTTGAACAAATATTTTAAGNTTCTNCAAAANCTGTTCTTGACCNGNAAAATCNTCAAAAGATAAAGGNCGTAATTTNNGTTCTACATCCTGCTGTTCGGGACTGAGATNTTCACTAGTGGGGTTTNAATTTTCATTCAGCATANTACNCAATAACCCTAATTTAATACGGGTNNAGTTCAACAAATATAGTGAATAATACCAGTTGTGATTTGAATTTTAAACAATCCTGACAGGNCGCCNNGGCGACCTGTCAGGATTTATTGGTGTATACAGAGGGATTAGCTGCGCTTTTCCCCACAACGCTCCGCGTTGAAATACAAAAAACAAATACTGCTCTGCGCTTTAAAAAATAAGCGAGCTTCTTTAAAAGCTTACAAGATTGTTTAGGGATTGGCTACGCCTTTCCCTACAACGCTCCGCGTTGAAAATACAAAAAACAAATACTGCTCTGCGCTTTAAAAAATAAGCGAGCTTCTTTTTAAAGCTCGCTTGCATTTGACAATTTTTTGTATTTATTCGTGACCGCGGAGGGATTCGAACCCCCAACCCTCAGAGCCGAAATCTGATATTCTATCCAGTTGAACTACGCAGCCTTATTTNATTNTNNNTTTTAAATANTCTCTTCCTATTCCAGATTTAAANTATNTTTCTCTTNTTCTTGCTTCTATTCTACTATCAAATTCTTCATAATAAACCAATATCCAAGGCCTATACCCTTTTGTAGATTTTGTTTTACCATTGTTATGTTCTTTTAATCTTTTTTCAACATCTGTTGCTAAGCCTTTATATAGACGACTATCTTTTTCACTTTTTATGACATAAACAAAATACATGTCCCAGTTGAACCCTACCTGCCGGCAGGCAGGCAGCCAATTTATATTATGAAAGTTTGGCTTTCACCAAAGTAGAAATGGTTTTTCCATCGGCTCTACCAGCCAACTCGGCATTAGCCATACCCATTACTTTTCCCATATCCTTCATTGAGTTAGCTCCTGTTTTAGCTATTATGGCTTCTACCACTTTTGCTACCTCATCCTCACTTAATTGCTCGGGCAAGAATTTTTCAATAACAGCAGCTTGTTCTCTTTCCGGTTTGGCAAGATCTTCTCTGTTTTGCTCGGTAAAAATAGCAGCGCTATCCTTACGTTGTTTTACCAATTTTTGAAGCAATTTTATTTCTTCATCGGCACTTAATTCTTGTTTTGATCCACTTTGAGTTTGTGCGATAAGGATGGCAGACTTTACCGCTCTCAATGATTCTAAAGTCGTACTGTCTTTAGCTTTCATAGCTATTTTCATAGCATCCATGATTTGTTTTTGTAAACTCATAAATAAAATTTAAGGCTTTCTAGCCGCAAAGTTAAAAAAATAAGCACAGCCTTTAGCTGTTCTTATAAAGTTTAATTGTGTTTTTTAAAAAGTCCTACCTTATTTATTAAATAAACCTACAGGACATAAATGCCCTGTAGGTTTTTCCCACCTCAAAAATCTATTAAAATAATGAATCCTAATAGTATTTTTCAAAGTAATATTTAGAAGGTAACATTTGGGATTACTTTTTAGTGTCAGCAAGAAAACACAGCAAAATTAAATCAGTTTCTTTTGGCGTCATTTTCATTTTTATCTAATCGGCTGATGCTAAAGCATCAACTCATAGAGGGAAAATGAAAATCCCATCCAAAATAATTCTGTTTGTAAAATATGTTTGTTTCCTTGCTGATACTATTTAAAATTATTTTATATTATTAATCGACATTATCGTGTAAAAACGAATTGTTATTTCTCAATTGAATCTCATCATCGTCTGTGTTTAAGCTCATTCTGGAAAGCTTTCCTTTATCATCTAAGCCACCCTTATCCAAATCAATTCCCATGCGCTTATAGGCAGGTTCTTTCTCGATACCTTCTATTTGCGAAGGTGAATTTTTAAATTTATAATTAAACGCCTTCATTTCTTTCTTGCGCTGTTCTGCCCGCTGCTTTAGCAATTGCGAAATAGGCATGTTCATGGGATCAACTTCTTTATTTTCTTCTTCAGTAAGGGGTTCTATAACCTTCTTTTTAAAAATCAGATCTTCATCCACCTCTACCTCTACTTCAAGGGGTTTTGCAATGACTTTTTTAGATTCTTCTTCCTGAAAATCGTCCAGCGTATAATGTACGATGCCCTGATCGGTATTTTCGGGTGTTAATAAAATTTCGGTTTGTACACCATCTGAGACATTAGTCTCTGATAAATGATGAATTTCTCTTTGTTTAGGATTTAAAGTTTTCTCTGACAAATCAGGCTCCTTAATTTTAGGGTTTAAAGGAATGTCAAACATGAGTATTTGTTCATCTTCCCGTGCAGTTATATGATTATCCTTATCATTAGAGCTTATTGTAAAGTTATTTGATTCGTCAAATAAGTTATCCACATCATCAGTACTTCCTGATGATACAATTTCAAAATTATCAACGCCGATATCTAAAATATTAGCTGAATTAAAATCATTTAAACCTGAAACGATAACTTCTTCATAAACAACATCTATCTTTTTTATAAGCTCTGAAGTTTTTATATAACCTTCAAAAGGCAATGCTTCAATTTCCTGTTCTGAATCTTCAAACAAATTGTGCTTGATAATA
>JAESQB010000116.1 GCA_016765375.1 Flavobacteriaceae bacterium
GGGAAAAGAAAAAAGACTCCAGATTAAACACCTATGACACCAACCTAAGAATAGATAAAAAACCCAGATTCACTATAGCTATCAAAATGGTATAAAGAGAAAAAAGGATAACACTGCTCAGGCGAGCACAAAAGAAATTTTTCTATTTTCTATGCTCTATTGTCTAGCGTCTAACCAAAAATAGCTCCTATTCATTTAAAAATCACCCATAATCCCGATAGCTATCGGGAGGTAGAGTCTAGTAATTATTTAATAGGCCTTTGCAAAAAGCACCCTTCTAGAAGATGGCTTACCTGAAAAAACACAAACTCCCGTTTCTTCTTCAGCATCTAATGTTATGCACCTAATCGTTGCTTTGGTAAGCGTTTTAATTTTATCTTCGGTTTCGTTAGTACCATCCCAATGTGCAGATATAAAACCACCTTTATTTTTNAACACCTCTTTAAAGGCATCAAAAGTATCTACCTTAGTAATATGTGAATCTCTATAGGCTTTTGCTTTTACGAAAAGATTATTTTGTATCTCACTTAAAAGGCCTTCTACGCCATCAATAACATCTGCTATAGGCATAATTTCTTTAGAAAGCGTATCACGCCTAGCAACTTCCAAGGTGTTATTTTCAAGATCTTTAGGACCAATAGCAATACGTACCGGAACGCCCTTCAATTCGTATTCATTAAACTTCCAACCTGGTTTATAGGTATCTCTATTATCAAATTTTACACGAATNCCTTTTGCTCTGAGCTCAGTCATTAATTTTCGAGCTACAACACTAACCTGCTCCAACTGGTCTTCACCTCTATAAATAGGCACTATTACCACTTGATAAGGCGCCAAGTTTGGAGGAAGTACCAAACCATTATCATCACTATGAGTCATTACTAGCGCTCCCATTAATCGTGTTGAAACACCCCATGAGCTAGCCCAAACAAATTCTTGTTTTCCTTCTTTACTAGTAAATTTTACATCAAAAGCTTTTGCAAAATTTTGTCCTAAAAAATGAGAAGTTCCTGCTTGAAGTGCTTTCCCGTCTTGCATTAATGCTTCAATACAGTACGTTTCTAATGCACCGGCAAAGCGTTCNCTCTCTGTTTTCGTTCCCTTAATAACAGGAANGGCCATAAANTTCTCGGCAAAATCNGCATAAACGTTCATCATTTGTTCAGCCTCCATTAAAGCCTCCTTTTCTGTAGCATGCGCAGTATGACCTTCTTGCCATAAGAACTCGGTAGTTCTTAAAAATAAACGTGTTCGCATTTCCCAACGCACCACATTGGCCCATTGGTTTATTAAAAGAGGTAAATCTCTATAAGATTGTACCCATTTTCTATACGTATGCCAAATAATCGTTTCAGAAGTAGGCCTAACAATAAGTTCTTCTTCAAGTTTCGCATCCGGATCTACTATAATCTCACTACCATCTTCGCTGGTTTTTAATCTATAATGTGTTACTACAGCACATTCCTTAGCAAAACCATCAACATGGCTGGCTTCTTTACTAAAATAAGATTTAGGAATAAATAAGGGGAAATACGCATTTTCATGCCCCGTTTCTTTAAACATACGATCCAGTTCGGCCTGCATTTTTTCCCAAATGGCGAAGCCATAAGGCTTGATTACCATACAGCCTCTTACGCCTGAATTTTCAGCCAGATCGGCTTTGACAACCAACTCGTTATACCACTTTGAATAATCTTCTGCCCGTTTTGTTAAGTTCTTACCCATACCTCTTTTAGTTTGGCACAAATATTGCACCCTTTTTCTTAAATAAATAGTTTCATGCAAAACTAATTATTTTTACCTTGTTCAACAATAAAATAACATAGATATGCATCCTTATTTTAAACACACTCGAAAAACCTTAAATACAATTTTAGCAGGTTTTATGGCTATATTCTTTGTTTCATGCGGAACTTATCAAAAAACTGGCTATGATAATGATGGAATTTACAATTCAAATACCAGAACTTCTTCTAAAGAAAAGGCAGTAAACAACCCTGAAAACAAAAACAATTACTACCAACAGTATTTTAGCGCTAAAGCCAATTCACTGACTGAAGTATCAGAAGGTNGTGATATTTTTACTGATGTTGANGCATATACCACGAGNGAGAGTATGGANGAGGATGGCAATATCGTTATTGAAGAAAATCAAGACACCTTTGAAAGCAAACCTGGNTGGGGCGATAATCCTGANGAGATTACTATAAATATTTACCCATCATCATATTTCGGTGGGTTTGGATATGGGTATGGATATAGTAATTATTATTACGGCGGTTATTACCCTTGGTGGTCTAGTTTTTTCTACCCCTCATTTTATTATCCATATTACCACCATCACCACCACTATAGCAGTTATTATTCTCCTTATTACGGTTCANCCTATTATTATGGTAATTCCTACTACGGAAGCAGCCGTAACCTAGCTTATAATACCGGAAGAAGAAGCCGCTATGGCATATCAAACACTATACTTTCNCGACGNANTNCNATAGNNAGTAGTAGAAATAGAGCCCTGTCAAGCAGCAGAAAAACCTTAAAGAGATCTAATGGTGAAATTAGTNGAAGCGTAATGGCTTCAAAAAACAGACGCATCGTTGCCAGAAGCTCAACAAATACGAATAAAAGAAGTGTAACNCGTAGTGGCCGTGTTATTAGAGATGGCGCAGCNACCAACAGACAAATTCAAAGGCCAAATAGCAATAAAAGNTATAGACAAAGANCAAATTCCCCAAGAAANTCNGGNACAGTAAACAGAGGCACACCTACCAATAGAAGTAACAGNAGTGGTNTNAGATCTTCATCNTCAAGAANCAGCAGAAGTAGCGGCATGAGATCTTCATCNTCAAGAANCAGCAGAAGTAGCGGCATGAGNTCTTCNTCNTCAAGAAGCAGCAGAAGNAGNGGCATGCGATCTTCATCATCAAGAAGTAGCAGTANAGGCACTAGTAGTANAGGACGCTCTTCATCAAAAGGTGNAGTAAGACATCATTAAACCATATCAAAAACTTTATTTTTAAACCAAATAANAACAACTTGAATAAAGACTCCTAAAAAGATCCATGAAGAACTACCTTATATTCATTATAACACTAATANCTATTGGATTTGCNCAGGCACAATCCCTANTAGATGCCCTCCGCTATAGCACAGAGAATATTAACGGAACTGCGCGTTATAATGCTTTAAGTGGNGCCTTTGGGGCATTGGGCGGCGACCTTTCTGCCTTAAATTCAAACCCTGCAGGCTCAGCCGTTTTNTTAAACAATTCAGCAACAGCTACCTTTTCAGTATTAGATCAAAAAAATAAGAGCTTGTATTTTAACAATTTAAGTCAGACTACAGGAACCGATTTTAACCTCAATCAAGCGGGTGCTGTATTTGTATTTAATAACAATTCCGAAAATTCAGGAATAAACAAATTCACCCTTGCCTTTAATTATGAAATGATTTCAAATTACGAAAACGAATTTATCGCAAGTGGCACAAGTAACGTTTCGATTAGGGACTATTTTTTAAATTTTGCTCAAGGGGTTAACCTTAGTTTATTAAACCTTCAAGAAGGAGAAACCATTTCTGAATTGTATTCNTTTTTAGGNTCNAACGAAGGTTTTGGGGCTCAACAGGCCTTATTAGGGTTTCAGTCTTTTATTATAGAGCCTAACGATCCTGACGATCCAAATAACACCTCCTATTTTTCGAATATTGCAGACGGTTCNTTTTCNCAAGACTATTTTTATNTNACCACAGGCAGCAATCAAAAATACACGCTAAACTTAGCCGCTCAAATTAACGATGTATTTTATATTGGCATAAATTTAAATTCTTATATTATTGATTATCANCAAGANACTTATTTATTTGAAGATAATGACAATACCAATAGCAGTGTTTTAGAGGTTGATTTTGAAAACCATCTCNATGTAGAAGGTACAGGATTTTCAGCACAAATAGGTGGCATCTTAAAATTAGGCAACTATTTCAGGCTAGGTCTTACTTATGATACCCCTACCTGGTATACCATTTCTGAAGAGAGTATTCAATTTATTGAAACTCTGGTTGACTCTGATGGCAATCTACTTACCGCCACTGTCAACCCCCAAATAATTAATGTTTTTGAAGATTACGATATACGCAGCCCTGGAAAAATAACAGGCAGTGCCGCCGTTCTTTTCGAAAAAAAAGGGCTTATAAGTATCGATTATTCATTTAAAGATTATTCAAATATCGAGTTCACCTCNAANGATCCAATTTTAAGAGCTGAAAATNCCATTATTTCNAACAGCCTTCAAAGTGCCGCTACACTTCGCATTGGTGGAGAATACCGCTTAAATCAATGGCGTTTTAGGGCAGGTTATCGCTTTGAAGAAAGTCCTTATAAAAATTCGATCACTCGTGGTGATCTTGAAGGGTATTCTGCCGGACTGGGATTTAAATACGGTAATTACACGCTTGATTTTAGCTATGCCAGAATACAGCAAGATACAAGACAAGCCTTGTTTGAAACCGGACTTACTACAGAAGCCCTTATAGATAATAATTTAGACAATTTTATTTTTACTTTCGGTTTCGCGCTTTAAAGAATACGTATTTAAATACCTGTTTATCATATCAAAAATTTCAAAAAGGCATTTTTTATGAATCAACATCTAATATTAAAATTTGAAAATTTCAATATTTAACGTCTCATTAACTAATAAGAATTGCTAATTAATTAAGGCTAATACCTATATTTGCAAATTATATACCTAATACCCACAGCATATTCTTTATGGATTTAGAAAAACAATTAAGAGAAATAGAAGCCTTAGGAAACGAACACATAGGAACCTCTAGTGATACGCCCCTAAGAAAAGATGCTTTTAAGTTAACAGATGACGAAAAAATAGCACGCATTCAAGATAGTATAACCCATATTCTAGAAACTTTGGGAATGGATCTTGAAGACGATAGCCTTAAAGGTACGCCCTTACGCGTTGCTAAAATGTTTGTAAATGAGCTTTTTGTAGGATTACACCCTCAAAAAAAGCCTAACTCGTCTACCTTTAAAAACAAATATAAATACGGGGAAATGTTGGTTGAAAAAAACATTACCCTTTATTCTACCTGTGAACACCACCTTTTGCCCATAGTAGGTAAAGCCCATGTGGCTTATATCTCGAACGGCACCGTAGTAGGACTTTCAAAAATGAATCGCTTAGTCGATTATTTTGCAAGACGACCTCAGGTGCAGGAAAGGCTCACCATACAAATTGTACGAGAATTACAAAAGGTTTTAAATACGCAAGATGTGGCCTGTGTCATTGACGCCAAACATCTTTGTGTAAATTCGAGAGGTATAAAAGATAGTGAGAGCAGTACGGTGACCAGCGAATTTGCAGGAAAGTTTAAAGACCCCATTACAAAAAGAGAATTTTTAGATTATTTAAATCTAAAACCTTAGTTTTTATTAAGCGCAAAAACATGCCTTTATACAGCTCACAACACCTTAAAATATACAATTCACTCACTAAGAGCAAAAAAGTTTTTACCCCAATAAACGAAGGCGCTATAGGCATGTATGTATGCGGCCCTACAGTTTATAACAATGTACATTTAGGTAATTGCCGTACTTTTTTATCTTTCGATCTCGTGTTTAGATATTTAAAACACTTGGGGTATAAGGTGCGTTATGTACGTAACATTACAGATGCCGGTCATCTAGAAAATGATGCCGATAGCGGAGAGGATCGCATTGCAAAAAAAGCACGTTTAGAGCAATTAGAGCCCATGGAAGTGGTACAACGTTATACCGTTGATTTTCATACCACCATGGCAAAATTTAATGCACTGCCTCCAAGTATCGAACCTACTGCTACGGGGCATATTATTGAGCAAATTGAATTCATAGAAAGCATCCTTAAAGAAGGTTATGCCTATGAAAAAAATGGCTCTGTTTATTTTGATGTTATCAAGTTTAATGAGGCACACCACTACGGAAAATTGAGTGGTAGGAACTTAGAAGACATGATAGCCAATACCCGTGAATTGGCGGCACAAAGTGAAAAGAAAAACCCCCAGGATTTTGCATTATGGAAAAAAGCCGAACCACAACACATCATGCGATGGCCTTCACCATGGAGCGATGGTTTTCCTGGATGGCACCTTGAATGCACCGTGATGAGCACCAAATATTTGGGAAAACAATTTGATATTCATGGTGGCGGAATGGATCTTAAATTTCCNCATCACGAATGTGAAATTGCNCAAGCCGAAGCTTCTACAAAGCAAACACCAGTAAATTACTGGATGCANNCTAATATGCTCACTCTTAATGGAAAGAAGATGGCAAAATCAACCGGGAATAATATTTTACCCGATGAGATTTTTTCTGGAAACAATATCATTTTAAGCAAAGCATTTTCGCCTACTGTNGCCAAATTTTTCATGTATCAGGCACATTATCGAAGCATACTGGATTTTTCTAACGAAGCCTTAATAGCTTCGGAAAAAGGGTTTAACCGCCTTATGGAAACCTACATANGTTTAGATCAGTTAAANACATCAGAAAAAACCAGTTTTAATATTGAAGCCTGGGTTCAATCTTGTTATGACGCCATGAACGACGATTTTAACAGCCCTATTCTAATTGCACAACTGTTTGAAGCCTCTAAATTTGTAAATAATATTAAAGACGGAAAAGCCTCTATTAATAAAGCCNGCTTAGACCTCTTAAANANNACCATGCATGCCTTTATGTTTGATGTATTGGCATTAGAAAATCACACCGCTCAACAGGGAGATCACTCAGAAAAGCTTTCCGGAACTTTAGAAATGCTGATAGAATTACGCAATCAAGCCAGAGAAAATAAAGACTTCGCCACAAGCGATGCCATTAGAGACCAACTCTTGGTTCTAGGCATTCAACTAAAAGACGGAAAAGAAGGCACCGCCTTCTCATTTAAATAACAAAAGGTAAATTTAGTATCGTGAAAAAAATACTGGTATTTCCATTTATAATTCTGGTAAAAATATACCAAAAGTTAATTTCACCTCTTACGCCTGCCACCTGCAGNTACCATCCCACCTGTTCACACTATACCATAGAAGCCCTAAAAACCCATGGTTTATTTAAAGGCGGAAAACTTGCTATAAAACGTATTTTTAGCTGCCATCCCTGGGGTGGATCTGGACATGATCCAGTGCCTGAAAATCAAAAAAAATAAGAAACAGGAAGCAGGAACCAAGACTAAAGACTAGAGACTAGAGACTAAAGTGGTCAACCTATGACAGGGAGATACAGATAAATTATGGATAATGAATTATAGACNATATGTCTTGGGTTTTGTTATTTGGAATTTGCGTCTTTGTTACCAGTTAAGTGATAAGTAGTAAGGTGTAAGTTTTTACTTATCACTTTTCACTTACTCCTTTTGCCTATCAGGTCTTGAGTCTAGATTCTTTATCATAAAAATTGATTTCCCCTCCCATTTTAAATTCCTAATGCTTTTGTTATATTTACAAAAATTAAACTGAAGTTATGACGCATTTTTTAAGTTTTGTATGGGATCCTTCAAAGGGTTTAGATTTGGGTTTTTTCACTCTACACTACTATTCCTTAATGTTTGTGATTGCCTTTGTTTTAGGCTGGATACTGACAAAAAAAATATTTCTCCGCGAGAATGAATCTCTGGAAAAACTAGACTCCTTATTTATATATGGTGCTTTCTATACTCATAGGGGCACGTTTAGGCCATGTTATATTTTACGATTGGGATTATTTTCAACACAACCTTTTAGAGATATTTCTTCCTGTAAAATTCGCGCCTACATTTCAGTTTACTGGCTTTAGAGGTCTTGCCAGTCATGGGGCTGCTATAGGTGTTATTATTGGGATCTATCTCTTTAGTAAAAAAATAATGAAAAAACCCATACTTTGGGTACTTGATCGCGTGGTTATTGCAGTGGCCTCTGGTGCTATATTTGTACGTATCGGGAACTTTATAAATTCAGAAATTGTTGGAAAAGCAACCAATAGCGATTTTGGCGTTGTTTTTAAACAACTGGGAGAAGATTTTCCAAGACATCCCGCACAACTTTATGAATCGTTTAGTTATATTTTTGTGTTTGCCATCTTATGGTTTGTTTATTGGAAAACTGAAAAACGACATAAACTAGGTTACCTCTTTGGTTTGTTTTTAGTATTGCTTTGGACCGCTCGCTTTTTTATTGAATTTGTTAAAGAAGCACAGGTTGACCTACGTGAAGATTGGTTTTTAAACACGGGTCAATGGCTAAGCATCCCCTTTGTTATTGTAGGGCTCTATTTTATGTTTAGACAAGCTAAGAGCTAGAAATTGTTGAATATCGAACACCGAATATAGAACTCTGAATAATGAACTAAGACGTTATAACAGTAAAATCAGGCATTCTTCTTTGTGGTTAAAATTACGGCTCAAAGCATACCTATAAAGAATAAAAACAAATGAAACAAATAAGCTTAATTCTTATTAGTAGTCTTCTTCTAACCGTATTTGCATGTAGCGAATCAAAAAAAAAGCCTTCTATTACACCCTTGACATTTCATTTTAAAAAGGAAGGCGAACTTACCCTAAAAAAAGGAAGTAATGACTCCTTAATAGCAAAATTGGACATTGAATTTGCAGAGACTGCATATGAAACCCAAACGGGGCTTATGCATCGAGAGAACATGGAAAATAACCGCGGCATGCTGTTTATTTTAAAAGAAGAGACACAGCAAGCCTTCTATATGAAAAATACCGAAATTTCATTAGACATCATTTTTTTAAACAGCGCTAAAGAAATTGTGAGTTTTCAAGAAAATACTAATCCCCTTGACGAAACACCCCTCCCTTCTACTGTACCTGCCAAATACGTTCTGGAAATAAATGCCGGCCTTGCCAAATTATGGCAACTGGAAATAGGCGATAAAGCAGAGTGGGTGGTATTGAATAAATGAATATTGAATATTGAGTATAGAGTGTAGAGTGTAGAGTGCAGAGTTATAGAATGTAAAAAAAAAACTTAATGCTTATTGGCTTCTATGCTTTTCTAAATAAACTTTGTGTGCTCTCCCGAATTAAGCAGAACAACTTCCCGTATGAACGGGACAAGTAGTCCCGTTCATACAGGAAGTAGTGGTTTGAACTGAGTGAAATATTTGAAATTAGTTCTTACTATAAAAACATAACCCAATCACTATAAATAGAATAACGTCAGTTTATTCATAAAAAAATCCCGGCAATGCCGGGATTCTTAATTTTATATTAACAAGAATTTACTTCTTCTTTTTATCGTCTTTCTTGTCAGAGAAATCAATATCCTTATTTTTTAAAGTATCGTACATCACCGGTGTGGCAATAAACAATGAAGAATAGGTTCCTACTACAACCCCTACCATTAATGCAAAGATCAAACCTCTAATAGATTCGCCTCCAAATACAAATATCGAAAGCAGTACGATCAAGGTCGATAAAGAGGTATTTAAGGTTCTACTTAAGGTACTACTCAAAGCCTCGTTTATCATGCGATTTACCTTCCAACCAGTATGTTCATTAAAATACTCACGAATACGGTCAAACACCACCACGGTATCATTTAAGGAGTATCCAATAACGGTAAGAATGGCCGCAATAAACGATTGGCCAATCTCCATATTAAAAGGCATAATTTTATAGGTTAGAGAGAAAATACCCAATACGATTAACACATCATGAAAAACGGCAGCAACCGCACCAAAACCAAATTGTCTTCGTCTAAATCGCATTAAAATATACAAGAACACCACTAATAATGAACCTAAAACTGCCCATACAGACGATTTCTTAATATCATCGGCAATGGTAGGGCTCACCTTATAATAGCCCATCAAGCCCATTGAATCATCACCTTCGGTATCGGTTATAAACGCCCCATAAGTCATACCTGATGGTAAATTAGGCTTAAGGCTTTCAAAAAGTGATCTTCTAATTTCCTCATCAACCTCATTCCCGGTTTCATCAACCTTAAATTTTGTGGTTATCTTTAATTGATTGGTGCCACCAAAAGTCTTGGCTTCGGCACTTCCGAAAGTTGCTATCAGATCGTTTTCTATATCGGTAGCATTAACATCCTTATCAAAGCGAACGGTATAAGTTCTTCCTCCTACAAAATCAACGCCTTGATTAAGGCCTTGGGTCAACAGCGAAGCTAAACTCACTACAATTAGAATACCTGATATAACATAAGCCAATTTGCGTTTTTTAAGAAAATCGACTTTGACATTTGTAAATAGGTTTTTAGTCCAAGGGGTAGAAAAATTTAATGTTTTTCTGTTTTTGGTAAACCTTTCTATAAAGAGTCTCGTAATAAATATTGCCGTAAATAACGAAGTTAAAATACCTATTAATAAGGTAGTGGCAAAACCTTGTATAGGGCCTGTTCCAAATATCAATAATATCAATCCGGTTAAACCCGTAGTAATGTTAGCATCTAATATTGAAGATAAGGCATTTCTAAAACCATCCTTAATGGCATCGGCTTGCTTTTTGCCTTTCTGAAGTTCTTCACGTATGCGCTCAAAAATAAGCACATTAGCATCTACTGAAATACCAATGGTTAATACGATACCTGCAATACCAGGCAGTGTAAGTACGGCACCAAGGCCAGCCAACACACCAAATATAAATAGGATATTAACCACCAAGGCAATATCTGCAAAAATTCCTGCTTTGCCGTAATAACCAATCATCCAAAACAATACCAGAACTAAAGCTAATAAAAACGACATAACACCGCTATCAATAGCTTCTTGTCCTAAAGAAGGACCAACCACCTCAGATTGAATAATATCGGCTGAAGCCGGTAATTTACCTGCTCTTAAAACGTTGGCAAGGTCAATGGCTTCTGTAATTGAAAAGTTTCCTGTTATTTCAGAACGTCCTCCACTAATTTTTCCAGTAGAAACACCAGGAGCAGAGTATACAATATCATCTAAAACAATGGCTATATTACTGCCTTGAATAGAGGCTAACTCGGTCATGGTTTCCCATATCTTAGCACCCTTTCCATTCATTTGCATAGAAACGGCGGCTTGCCCCACCTGAGTATAAACCTGACTGGCATCAACCACTACCCCACCACTTAATGGAGGCTCGTTATCCCTATTTGCTTTTATAGCATAAAGCTCGCTGGTTTCTTTTCCAGTTTCTTTATCTATGATTGGTTTTCCCCAAACAAACTTAGCATAGCGCTGTGCCGAAGGCAATAAAGCTCTTATTTGCGACATTCTTAAATAACCGCCAACAGTAGCCGTATCTTTTAATAAGAAATTACCCAATACCGGACCGCCTTGGTAACCAGCACCAAGCCAAAGATCAAAAATAGGATTTGCCTCTATAGCCTTCTGAATGGAATCGTTAACATTATCGCCTCCTAATAACTTACTAATATCGTCTTCTTCTTGAGTTGAAGCAACTTTTTCTTTAGAGGACTCTTTTTTTAATATGCCTTTTAAAGTTTCATTTGCAGAGGANAAGAAACCTAACATCNCATCCATTTTATAAACATGCCAAAACTCTAGCTGTGCTGTACTTTGTAATAAACTTTTAACCCGCTCTATATCTCTAGCACCGGGAAGCTCAACCAAGATACGAGCCGAATTCCCCAAACGTTGTATATTAGGTTGGGNCACTCCAAATTTATCNATACGTTTACGTAATACCTCGAAAGCCGAAGTAATAGACTCATCAATTTTTTTGCTAATAATAGGTTTTACCTCATCATTAGTCATATTAAAGGTCACCTCNTCGCTAAGCGTTTTGTTAGCAAACACATCNGGTGAAGCNAAACTATTNTCGCCATAGGCTTGANAAAAGGATTCTAAATAAGTGTCTTGACTATTTTTTTGAAGTTCGGTAGCNTNATCAAGTGCNTGGTTAAATGCCGGATCTTTAGATTTATTTGCCAATCCCTTTAAAATATCCTTAACAGATATCTGAAGGATCACGTTTATACCGCCTTTAAGGTCTAGCCCTTTATTTAACTCCTTGTCTTTTGCAGTATTATAACTTATCCCCATCACTACAGGAATATTTCCTATAGAATCCAAATAGCTACGTTCGGCTATAGATCGTTTTAAGCTAGCTCCAACTTCACTGGCAGCTACTTTTTCAACCGCATAAGCCTGAGCATCATCTTCAACGTTGCTGGCAATAAATGTAAAAGAGAGNTGGTATATACTCACCAACCCAAATAATATTGCAAATAATTTAATAAGTCCCTTATTTTGCATCCTAATCGTTATTTATTAATCTATATTTTTTTTGTAAAGCATGCAAATATAGACTTTCCAAAAAGAAAAGACAATTATTTTTAATCCAAATTATGCAATANAACTTTGTCATGAGGNTTGAAACAGCAATAAAATATAACATTTTCTAAAATTTAGCATAGCACAGCTATGGTTAATTTTAAAAATGTAGCAAAGTGCTATATTTTGCAGCAGTTTCATCCCGTAATA
>JAESQB010000117.1 GCA_016765375.1 Flavobacteriaceae bacterium
TGTTCGTCAAGCGCCGGACTCATAATTAATTTTACAGGCGGCAATTGGGCGGTGTCTCCTATTAATAAGAGTCTGCACTTATAGCCGCTATAAACATAGCTCATTAAATCGTCTAGTAAAGCACCACTTTCGGTACCTTTTGANTCGGTATTGATATCAGGAATCATCGAAGACTCATCAACTATAAAAAGGGTGTTCCTATGTTTATTAGGCTGTAGNATAAAATTAACCCCNCCNCCTTTTTGTTTTTTAGGNAAATAAATTTTTTTGTGAATGGTAAAAGCCTCTTTCTTAGAGTAATTACTCATAACCTTGGCTGCTCTGCCTGTAGGAGCCATTAAAACGGNTGATTTTTNAACCTTCCATAAATTTTTAACCAAGGTGCCTACTAGGGTTGTNTTTCCCGTTCCGGCATAGCCTTTTAGTAAAAATAAGGCATCATTATCAGCATTCAATATAAAATCGGAAAGCTGTTGTAAAGCCAGATCCTGAGAAGGGGTAGGACTGTGGGGGAAATCCGTTTTTAATAGTTCATATAATTGTGCTGAATCCATATCGGGAAATAAAAATAAATTTTAAACGAAAATAAATCTATTCGGCAAATAATACCATTTTAATCCTAAAATTAATTCTTTAAAATCTTTGGTTTAATTTTTGCAAGAAATTAACANCTGTTTTTTTGATAAAAAAATTTCGTAAATAAAAAAAAATTGTAGATTTGCGAGGAAGCAAAAAAATTAATTTATAAACAAATTACTTCAACAATGAAATCACTGATTCAAATAGCACTTTGGGCCATTATAGGCATATTAGGATATATGCTTTTTAATTCAATTAACGAGCCTATTCAATTTAATAAAATAAAGGAGAAACGATATGCCATAGTTATTGAATCTTTAAAAGACATTCGTTCTGCCCAATTGGCACATAAAGAGGTAACTGGAAGATTTGCCGATAACTTTGATAGCTTGGTGGCTTTTGTAGAACATGGAGAGTATGCCATTACCCAACGTAGAGATACCAGTTTTGCCGATGTAAAGAAAAATCGTGCCTATGGTCTTAAAGACGCCTACTTTATTAATGAAACNCTTATAGATACTTTGNGTTATCAAAGTGTAAAAGACTCGTTGTTTAAGGGAGACGATCGTTATAAAAGAATGATGTATGTGCCTATTAAAGGTGTAGACGCTAAATTTGAATTGAAAGCCGATACCATTATGCGTAATGATTTAATACTCTATGTTTTTGAGGCTAGGGTGTCTAAGGCTATAGTTTTATCAGGCCAGCCTAAACATTTGATTTTACAACAAAACGATGTGGCTTCAGTTGAAGACGTTGATGGAACTCATATTAGTGTTGGCTCTTTAAGAGAAGTAAANACCACTGGGAACTGGCCAAGACTATATGACACAAAAAAGCAGTAATACCATAAATAAAACAATTTTATCAAACAGATTGTCCGTTCAAGTTAGCTTGACCGGACTTTCTTTTTTGATACAGGATAAGCAGACAAAAGCCATTTCTTTTTTTAAAACTATAAATTTTGATACTGAGTTAAACCCTCTTGAAATTTATAAAGAAATTGAAAAGGCTTATCTACATCATGAGGTTTTAAAGCAGGACTTTGAAGAGGTTAGCGTGGTTTACTCTAACCCTTTATACACACTTGTTCCCTTGGCACTTTATGATGAAAATAGTGCTGCCGAATACCTGAAATTTAATACCAAGATCCTGCATAACGATTTTATTGCCGAAGACAGGCTTGAAAATTTTGATCTGGTGAATTTATTTGTGCCCTATACCAATATTAACAATTTCTTTTTTGATCATCACGGGGCTTTTACATACAAGCATGTGTCGTCTGTACTCATCCAAACGCTTTTGGCCGAAGAGGCCATGGATCAAAATCACAATCTTTACCTGAATGTAACCGAGGGTTATTTTGATCTTTTGGTTACCCAGAACAGAAAATTATTGCTTTGCAATAGTTTTAAATACAGTACCAAGGAAGACCTTATTTACCATTTGCTGTTTACCGCAGAGCAATTAAAATTAAATCCTGAAACGTTTAGGTTGATTTTACTAGGTAACATTAATAAAGACGATGAGAATTATAAAATGCTTTATAAATACGTGCGGGAGATAGATTTTTATTATTCGAAAAAAGAATTTGCACTTGATCCTCTTGTGAACACCATAGACTTTGGAACGACACATCAGCATTTTGCCATTAAACACCTGAATTGATGCGTATAGTTTCAGGAACTCATAAAGGACGAATCATTACGGCTCCCAAGTCTTTACCTGTTCGTCCCACTAAGGATTTTGCCAAGGAAGCTCTCTTTAATATCCTTAATAATGCCTATTATTTTAGTGAGTTAAGCGTTTTGGATCTTTTTTCGGGAACTGGAAATATAAGTTATGAGTTTGCTTCTCGCGGCAGCCATACTATTAGAGCTGTAGATGCCCATTATGGCTGTGTGAAATTTATTTCTGAAACGGCTAAAAATTTTGATTACCCCATCACCGCTATAAAAAGTGATGTTTATACTTACCTTTCAAAACATAGTGAAAAAGCTGATATTATTTTTGCCGACCCCCCTTATGATTTCGATGAAGCAAAGTTTGCAAAAATAGCCGAGCTGGTTTTTGAAAACGGCTTATTAAACCCGGGCGGGGTACTTATTATCGAACATTCTAAGCACAGCAATTTAGAAAATGCAGTGCGTTTTACAAGATCTCGAAAATACGGAGGTTCGGTGTTTAGTTTTTTCGAAAATGATCTTGAAGAATAAAAAAAGCAGACCTATAAGCCGGATTCTGTATCAGCCTTAGGCTGACCCTTATCATTTATCTAGAATACTTGTCACCAAGCACTTCAATCTGCCTACCCTCCCACATCGGGCGAGCCGCCCTCAAACGTAGGTTTACATGACATTGCACCGTATAGAGTTTACCTGGTTTCACTACAGCATTACCTGTACTTGCTTTCTGTTGCACTTGTCCTATCCGCCTGAGGCGGACGACGGCCGTTAGCCGCTATACTGCTCTATGGTGTCCGGACTTTCCTCTTTATGCTGATTCCTCCCGCACGTGCGGGATGACAGCATACAGCGATAAGGCGGTCTGCTAATGCAAAAGTAATCTAAATAGTGCAATTGTTAATAAGTACTATATTATTTTTTATGTCAAAAACGGGTTTTTTAAAACTCCTGTTTATCTTTGTTTTTTTAAGAAATTTTAATGGAGCATTTTATTGTATCGGCTAGAAAATACCGTCCCAACACCTTTGAAAGTGTTGTGGGACAACAAGCTATTACCAATACTTTAGAAAATGCGATAGCCAATAACCACCTGGCTCAAGCCTTACTTTTTACAGGGCCTAGAGGCGTTGGTAAAACCACCTGTGCCAGGATTTTAGCCAAGCGCATTAACCAGGATGGAACCCAGAAAGAGGATGAGGATTTTGCCTTTAATATTTTTGAGTTGGATGCCGCTTCAAACAATTCGGTAGACGATATCAGAAGTCTTATCGATCAGGTACGTATTCCGCCTCAAGTGGGAAAATATAAAGTTTATATTATAGATGAGGTACATATGTTGTCTGCATCAGCATTTAATGCGTTTTTAAAAACTTTAGAGGAACCTCCTAACCATGCCATTTTTATATTGGCAACTACCGAGAAGCATAACATTATACCCACCATATTGTCTCGTTGTCAAATATTCGACTTCAGACGTATTACGGTAAACGATATAAAAAGTCATTTAATTGAAATAGCGAAGTCTGAAGGTGTAACTGCCGAGGATGATGCTTTACATATTATTGCCCAAAAGGCTGATGGTGCCTTGCGTGATGCCCTCTCTATTTTTGATAGGGTTGTGAGCTTTTCTGGGAACAATCTCACGCGAGTAGCCGTTACTGAAAACTTAAACGTGCTGGATTATACCACTTATTTTAAGGCAACCGGTTTTTTATTAGAAAATAATATTCCCGAAGCTTTATTGCTCTTTAATGAAATATTGAGCAGAGGTTTTGATGGAAATCACTTTATAGCAGGCTTGGCATCGCATTTTAGAGATCTCTTGGTCTGTAAAAATCCTGAAACCATATCCTTATTAGAAGTTGGAGAGCAGGTAGAAATACTGTATAAAGAACAATCTGTACTGGCTTCAAAAACCTTTCTGATTCAAGGTATAGAGCTGGCAAATTCATGCGATTTAAAATACAAGACCAGTAAAAACCAACGGCTTCTGGTAGAGCTTTGTTTAATGCAATTGGCCTCTATAACTTTTGAAGTAGGAAAAAAAAAAATCCTAGAGGCTTTATAATTCCAGCTTCGGCTTTTAATAGGCTTTCTGAATCAACTATTTCTGAACAAATTTCTGTAAAAGAGAAGGAGGTGAGGTATAAGACCCCAGTGTCTGAAACAGAACAGATCTCTGAGAATACACCTGATGTTTCTAATAAAACTGAAAAGATTCAGATTGAAAAACCTCAAATTATAAGCCAACGTAAAAATCAACAAGTATCTGCACTTTCATTAAAGAGCATTCAGAAAAAGCAGGAAATTAAAAACCATTTAGAAACCAATAAACGCCCTGAGAAAGATTTACCTAAAGATACCTTTACTGAAGAGGATATGCTAAAAGCGTGGGAGGCTTATGCTATAAGAGTTCAGAAAAAAGGGGGGCAAATTTTATTTTCTCACCTTAGTATGAGTAGCCCCAGTTTA
>JAESQB010000118.1 GCA_016765375.1 Flavobacteriaceae bacterium
ATTACGAATTTCAAATTACGCGTTTTTGGATTTAATGGTTTTTTGTATCGATCCAATAATACGTAATAATTCATCACACTTTTCAATAAGTTCTATACTTTCTTTTTCAGAGATATAATTACTGTCTCTTAATAATCGCAACCAATAATGCGTTTCTCTAGCTTCTTTATAGGCTATTGATAATTTTGACAAAAATCTCTAGTACTTTGTCCTCCAATAGCTTCTTCAATATTTGCACCAATAGAAGTACCACTTCTTAAAATTTGTTTAGATAAAATATACTCTTTTTTCTCTCCAGATAGTTTCTGAAAAAGTTTTATACATAATAATGCAAAATCATAGCTTTTTTCCTGAACAACATTATCCTTTTTCATTGTATCACCTAATTCGTAATTTCAAATTTGAAATTCGTAATTCTATTTTAAAGCGTTTACTATCTTATTTACATTGTACCTGAACATGCCCGTATAAGTTCCCTCAACGGTGCCGGCATCACCAAGTGCATCAGAATATAAAGAGCCTCCAATGACAACTTCATGCCCACGAGCCTTTACCGCTTCCTCTAAGGCTTCTATGGTGCGTCTAGGCACCGAACTTTCTATAAAAATGGCTTTTACCTGTTTGTCTATAATAAATTTTGAAAGCCTTTGCACATCTTGCACGCCAGCTTCAGTAGCTGTTGAGATACCTTGTAAGCCCACCACATTAAAGCCGTATTCTTTTCCGAAGTAATTAAAGGCATCATGTGCGGTAACCAAAATTCTTTTTTCCTCTGGAAGGGTTTCTATAATTGCTTTTATATCGATTTCCAAACGGTTTAATTCTTCTAAATAGGCCTGACTATTCGCCTCGAAAAAAGCTTTATTTTTAGAATCCATTTCGATTAATACCTCTGTAACATAAGAAGTTAATTGTTTAAAATAGTTGATATTAAACCAAATGTGTGGATCGTAATTGGAAGCGAAATATTCCGATGTTATTAAAGTAGTTTTATCTATGGCATCGGCAATGGCTACCGTTTTTTTGTTTTGGCTTTCCATTTTTTCGAATACTTCTACCAAGCGCCCTTCTAAGTGCAGGCCATTGTAAAATACCACATCGGCATTATAGAGTTTCGAAACATCGCCCTCACTGGCTTTATAAAGGTGTGGATCAACCCCGCTGCCCATCAAACCTTGCACATTAATGCTATCGCCCCCAATGCCTTTTACCATATCGGTAATCATTGAGGTGGTGGTCACCACGTTAAGCCTGTTATCTTTTTTGCCTGTTTCAGTGCATGAAGCAAAGCCAATAATTAGGGTCAGTATAAAAATTATTTTTTTCATGAATTTTTTAAATTGTTATGTGTAGTTCTTGTGACACAAGATCTGTCCTATTCCGCATCTCCTGTAAAGCCTATTTCTCTTTTATATATAAATTAGTTGCTATTTGTTCTGAAATATGAAGCGTTTGATCGTTGATTTTTATTCTTAAAGAATTATCAAAATCTTCTTTTTCCAAAACAATAATACTTTTCCATAAAGCGATTTTATTTTTATCTAAAAATTGAAGAAATTTAGCAGAAGAGTCTCCAACTCCAACAAGGGTTGCTTCTTGTCCGATTATCAATTCGGAAAGTATTTTTTTTTCACTATCTTGAACATTGCCAAAGCGGTCTGGAATAGGGTCACCATGAGGGTCATGTTTTGGAAACCCTAAAAATTGATCGAGGCGTTCTGTTAATTTTTCAGATTTTATATGTTCAAGTTGTTCGGCGATATCGTGAACTTCATCCCAAGGAAAATGCAGTTTATCTGCCAAAAACACTTCCCATAAACGGTGTTTCCTCACCACCTTAGAAGCACTTTGTATCCCCAATTTTGTAAGGCTAACACCCCGGTGTTTTTTATAAAGCACCACCTCTTTTTCAGCCAGCTTTTTTAGCATATCACTCACTGAAGAAGCTTTGGCTTTTATCCGTTCGGCAATGGCATTGGTAGACACCTCTCCCGAAGTCTCATTTTGGAGATGGTAAATGGCTTTTAAATAATTTTCTTCTGATAGCGTAAACANACNACAAAGGTATGCTATTTTATNTTAGCGAAAAAAAAATTTAGGCNTGNCTAAAAATAAAAACANGNGNANTCAATTNNTTTTAAAANCCTCTTTCTTTCTGAATTTGCTCATAGGCCTCTTGCACNCGTCTAAATTTTTCTTCGGCNCCTTTTCTATAAACGGCATCCATNTGTACCAATTTATCGGGATGGTATTTTTTTACCATGCTGCGGTAGGCTTTTTTTATTTCAGGTTCTTTAGCAGAAGATTCAATTTCAAGAATTTTATAGGCAGAATCTGGATTCTTAAAAAACATGGCCTTAATACTTTCAAAATCGCGGTAATTAATCGACAAGAACGTAGTTATACGTTGTATTTGTGACACTTCGGATTCAGTTACATANCCATCGGCATTTGCTATACTAAATAAGAAATGTATGATTTGCAAACGGGATTCGTATGGCGTGCGTTGTTTTAAAAATTGACATACTTGTTGGGCAGAAACTCCATTTTCTTTAGTAAGGTCATTAAAGGTTTTAAAAACCGCATTGGCNCGTTCTTTACCATAGGCTTGCACNAAATANCGGCGNACAAAATCCATTTCACTCTGACTTACTTTCCCATCGGCTTTAATGACAAGAGAAGCAAGTGAAAGCAAATTAAGTTCAAAATCTGCCGCAGAAACACGAGAGACGTCCTGCTGAAAAATTGCTTGAAATCCACCTCTATTTCCACCCGATCTGTCAAAAATACTTCCTATGAAATATCCCAAAACAGCACCGGGAAATCTAAAAAAAACATAACCAATAATGGCAGCAATAATTTTAATCATATTATCGTAAAATTCTATTCATTTACAGAATGCAAAACTACACAAAATTTAAATGGTAGTACTTCCATACAAGCAAATTGATATTCAACCTAAAACACACATTACAAAGTTCTAAAATGCATATTTTGGTTTTAATCATTGGTCTCACACAAAAGTGTTTTGTTACGTGTGTTGTTTGTAAAATTAGTACCTTTGTACCCTAATAAGAATACAAAAAAAAATAGAAATATGTATCCAGCAGAATTAGTAAAGCCCATGCGCGAGGAATTGACACAGGCCGGTTTTACAGAGTTACTTACTGAAAATGAAGTTAATACTATAATACAAAAAGAAGGCACAGTATTGGTTGTGGTTAATTCGGTTTGTGGATGTGCCGCAGCCAACGCAAGACCCGCCGTTAAAATGTCATTAAAAAATAGCAATACCCCAAAATACCTAAGTACTGTTTTTGCCGGGGTTGATTCTGAAGCGACTCAAGCCGCCAGAACACACATGATGCCTTTCCCTCCAAGTTCACCCGCTATTGCCTTATTTAAGGATGGTGAATTGGTGCATATGTTAGAACGCCATCATATTGAGGGACGTCCCGCCGAAATAATTGCAGAAAATTTAGTAGAAGCTTATAACGATTATTGTTAATATAAAACAGGTTTTCTACTTACAATTAGACAGGTTTTTATGATGAAAATTTTAAGCTATCCCCTCTCGGTTTTATACCATTTATCTTTTGGATTGGTATTGGTGGTTTTTCATCCCATTCAATGGATTTGTCTAAAATTTAGCTATCAAGCCCATAAAAAAAGTGTGGACTTCTTTAATTTCTGCCTTTTAAAATGTCATGTTTTTTTAGGGACACGCTTTAATTTTGATAAATCGCAGCTAAAACTCCCAGAAAATGCACCTGTAATTATTGTTTCTAACCACCAAAGTTTATATGACATCTCACCCATATCTTGGCATTTAAGAGCCTTACACCCTAAGTTTATTTCTAAAAAAGAATTGGGGAAAGGTATTCCCAGTGTTTCTTTTAATTTACGTCACGGCGGATCAGTACTCATCGATCGTAAAAACCCAAGAGAAGCATTAACTCAGATAAAAGACTTTACAAAATATCTTAATACCAACAAGAGAAGCGGGGTTGTTTTTCCCGAAGGTACCAGAAGCCGAGATGGTAAACCTAGAGTATTTCACAAAAGTGGTTTAAAAATCTTATTCGCCAAAATGCCCTCGGCTTATGTACTGCCTATAAGCATAAANAATTCATGGAAGCTTCAAAAAAACGGNATGCTTCCCATGCCACTTGGCGTAAAGG
The DNA here is from genome assembly GCA_016765375.1 of Flavobacteriaceae bacterium. Classification (GTDB taxonomy): domain Bacteria; phylum Bacteroidota; class Bacteroidia; order Flavobacteriales; family Flavobacteriaceae; genus NORP215. The sequence goes on from JAESQB010000118.1 coordinate 4,182, forward strand.
TTAGTCATAAAGTNCACCCACNAATGAAAGTATCAGATTATTCTATTGAAGAACTTTTGACTAAGGTTGAGCAAATTATTAAAAAAGATATAACCTCTTAAACAATGAGCCTTTCTTTAGAANAATTACAGCTTATTGAAACCACCAAGGTTTTTGNGAAAAAAGAACTAAAAGAAGCCGAAGGGGGNCATGATTGGTTTCATATTTTAAGAGTTTTTAATAATGCNCANCANATTGCAAAGCAAGAAGCNGTAGATGAATTTGTAGTGGCACTCGGAGCCCTTTTACACGATATTGCCGATTCTAAATTNCATAATGGCGATGAAAGCATAGGCCCTAAAAAAGCAAGAGAGTTTTTATTTCAGCATAATGTTTCTTCAATAGTAATAGAACACGTGGTAAAAATTATTGAAAATATCTCATTTAAAGGTGGAAATGAGCTTCAAAAATTTAGTTCTCCAGAATTGGATGTGATACAAGATGCAGACCGTTTAGATGCTATAGGCGCTATAGGNATAGCGCGCTGCTTTAATTATGGAGGCTTTAAAAACAGAGCATTATACGATCCTGATATTAAGCCCAATCTCAATATGAGCAAAGAAGCGTATAAAAATTCTACAACACCAACTATCAACCATTTTTACGAAAAACTACTGCGACTAAAAGATTTGATGAANACGCAAACNGGTAGAGNAATTNCCCAAAAAAGACATGCTTATATGGAAAGCTTTCTCGATCAGTTTTATGCCGAATGGNAAGGTGAAAAATAAACCTCCCAGCTTCTTAAATGTTATTAAACTNAGTTTAAAGTATAGAATTTAGTTATCAAAAATCTCTTAAATCAAACTCAGGTTATTAGTTTGCACTTANTAAATATTCGAAAGCATCAAGNGTTACCTTGTCTTGATATTTAAACAATTTAAGCGTTTTTACTGTTTTTGTTTCATTAGGCAAACCGTAATTTTTATATAAGGTGTATTTTACAAAATCAGGGTTTTTGTGAGATTCTTCACCAAGGTATTTAATTTTAATTTGCCATTCTCCTGCCTTTGCATCATCAATAATAAATTCTTGACTNCCAAAACCTTCTTTAATTTCAGNATTCATTCTCTCTTTTTGTGACGCTAAATCNTGATTCCATTTAAAATATTTTTTTTGNGGATCAACCAATTGAATTTCAAACTCACTGCNAAANTCAATCCATTCAAAAACAATACGTATTCCAGGTTTAAAATTGGTGTTTAAAAATTTATTTGATTGCTCCGAGAAATCAATTTCAGTTTTGTGAAAAACCAAAAGGCGNCGCAATTCNTTTTCGGCAATTTNGTGCAAGCCTGAAAAATCAATCCCTTCAATNGNATTNCCNAGTATTTTTGTATATAGGTTAAAGGCTTTGTTATACGCCTTTGATTTTTCATAAATTAACGCTAAATCTAAATAAGATTGTGCTTGTTTNGGNCGTATTATCGCTATTTGCTTATATATCTTTTTAGCTTCATTTATCTTACCTAAAACTTCTAATTTAAAAGCCAGAGCTTTTAATGCTTTAGGATTAGTNGGTGCCACTTCGACAATATTCGTTAAAAGGGCATATGAAAAATNTGGATCCCATTGCGAAAAATAATCAGAGACTTCAAAATAATATTGAACACTAAGGTTNTTANTTNCTTTCTTTTGTTTTTCATATATCNAATACGCTTCTTTATATGTAGTGGCTTCTTCCAAATTTAAAATATAANCTGGTTTTGTAAGCAAGGCCTTATTAAATGCCTTTAATTTTGCTTCGGCNTTTTGNCNGTTTCTAACAACCGAANNAGATTTTGTNGTAATAACAATGGCTCCGGCTGTAGCTTCCATACCATAACGCCAACCTGCATATGTGGATTGTAAAACAGTAATATTATCTATTTCTTNAGGGTCAATATCAGGATAACCAAAAGTTTGGTCTTGCCCATAAAGAACACCGTCAATAATAACTGCTGGTGCATTTGGACGAGCTCTGTCAAATGGAATAGATGAAGAAGAAGATGCAGGAGCATTTCCTCCTAGTGATGGTTTTTCGTTTGATGGTGGCGTTAATCCAGAAGAACCCGCATAATACGACCTGGTGAGATTAAATATAGGATATGTACCATTATATGATACCGTTAATCCTTGAACACCAGATAATACATCAACTAAATTTTGATGACGTGATTTTATATTTACTTGATATGCGGAATAACCTGCTGTTTTTTGTTTTTTATCATAATAACTTAATTTATCCTCTTTCTCAACTTTAGCAGATACTAAAACTTGGTCTAAAACCTCACCTTCAGG
>JAESQB010000119.1 GCA_016765375.1 Flavobacteriaceae bacterium
CCAACCACCACCATGATAAATATAAGAAGGCCTCCAAAGAGCAACCAGTAAATTACGTTTTTATTGTCTTTTTTCATTTCGCTTTAATAGATTACGAAGTATGTAAAAGCTGTTTAGTTGCATTTGCTATTTTATAGTTAGGCCTAATTTTTTTCCTTTTTCCAACATAAAGGCTTTAGCAGCCTCGTACTCATTTGGAATTTTACCATCGAGTATGGCCTCTTTAATGGCTTCTTTAATAAGGCCTATTTCTCTTGAAGGGTTTAATCCAAAGGTTTTCATGATTTCTTCTCCACTTATAGGCGGTTGAAAATTACGTATTTTGTCCCGCTCTTCAACTTCTAAAATCTTCAGTCTTACCTTTTTAAAATTATTGTGATAACGCTTAAACTTTTTTTGATTTTTGGTAGTGATATCGGCTTCACAAAGCGTCATAAGATCATCAATGGTATTGCCTGCATCAAAAACAAGTCGTCTAACGGCACTATCGGTTACCTCGTTTGAAAGGGCTATGGGTCTGGAGCTTAGTGCTACCATTTTTTGAACAAACTTCATTTTGTCATTCAGGGGCATTTTAAGCCGCTTAAAGAGTTTGTAAACCATTTTAGAACCCACAAATTCATGTCCGTGAAAGGCCCAACCTGTTTTTTNATTAAACTTTTTGGTAGGTGCTTTGCCAATATCGTGTAANANGGCTGCCCAGCGTANCCATAAATTGTCAGTGTTTNTTGCAATATTATCAACNACTTCCAGNGTGTGCCAAAAATTATCTTTATGNCGCTGNCCTTCTACTTCNTCTATNCCTTTAAGTGCATTTAANTNNGGCAGAATAATGGGTAATAAACCTGTTTCANTTAACAAAGCAAAGCCAATTGAGGGTTTTTTAGCTTCCAATATTTTATTTAGCTCCACCACAATACGCTCTTTTGATATAATTTTTATACGGTCTGTATTTCGGCTTATGGCCTCCAGAGAAATTTCATCAATGGTAAAATTTAATTGGGTGGAGAATCGTATGGCCCGCATCATGCGTAGCGGGTCATCAGAAAAGGTGATGTCTGGATTTAATGGGGTAGTTAATAATTTATTTTCAAGATCTTCCAATCCCTTAAAAGGATCTAATAAGTCTCCAAAAGTATTTTTATTAAGACTAAGCGCTANAGCATTTATGGTAAAATCTCTTCTGTTTTGNTCGTCTTGAAGGCTNCCNTCTTCAACGATTGGATTTCTACTATCTTTTGAATAGGATTCTTTACGTGCACCTACAAACTCCAATTCGAAATCTTTGGTCTTAATCATGGCAGTGCCATAATTTTTAAAAACCGATATTTTAGGTTTATTTGGTAATTGTTTGGCTAAAGCTTCTGCTANGCNAATACCACTACCAANTGCCACAATATCTATGTCTTTAGCCTGCCCTCTTTCTAAGAAGAAATCGCGAACAAAACCACCTATAACATAGGTCTCTAAATTGAGTTTTTCTGCAACTTGAGAAATTTGTTTGAATATTGGGAGTTGTAAAGCCTCTTTAAAATTTAATTTTTTTGGCATCTCATTAATTTCGAACCACCCTTACTGTGCCATCGTTTCCTAGTTTGATGACCGAAGAGGTTTTACCGGTTGTTTTATTGCGATGCAAATTTACAACATAGTCNACCCCCTCCAAAATATAGGGGCTTATTTCTTTAAAGATTTTAGGGGTTTTCTCTCCACTTATATTGGCCGAAGTTGATACAATAGGGCGTTTGAGTTTGTTTATAAGTGCATTACAAAAATCGTCCTTTATTATGCGTATGGCTAATGAATTATCGGAGGCAATTAAATTTTCGGCTACTCGTATTGGATCGTCATAAATTATGGTTGTTGGTTTACTGGCATACTTTATAATATTATAAGCCGCTTCCGGTAGAGTTTCAACATGATATTGAAGCATCTTTATATCAGAAACTAAGCANATTAGTGCTTTGGATTCCTCTCTTTTTTTTAAGGCATACACTTTTTGAACAGCCTCNGTNTTNGTGGCATCACAACCAATGCCCCAAACCGTATCNGTAGGGTAAAGNATAAGACCTCCTTTTTTTAGAACTTCTAAGGCTATTGAAATTTCGTTTTGCATTAAATTNGATAATCATGGGTTANAGCATTTACAAAATTACAAAGTTCTATTACATATTTTGGGTTTAAAAAGGTTTGAAATTGTATTTTTGTATTTTTAAAATTTATTATAAGCCACAAACTTAAAAAAATATTATTTTTAACATTAAAGGCTTATTGTTTTATATATGTACACTTTTTTTTCTGCTAAATATAAATCTAAGCAAGATGCTGTAAATAAAATTATAGAGGCCTTTGACGATTCTGGGCGCTTAATCGGAAAGGGAAAAAGAAATGTGGTAAAGGCTTTTGAACTTGATGGCGAACAATACAATGTCAAATCGTTTAAAATACCCCATTTAATTAATAAGATTGTTTATCGGTTTTTTAGAATGTCTAAAGCTAAGCGCTCTTTTCTCTACGCAGAGCGATTGCTTTCACTAGGCATATTAAGCCCTTATCCTGTAGCCTATATCGAAGAGAAAACAAGCTTCTTCTTTTTGAGAAGCTATTATATTTCTAAACATCAGCAATACGATCTTACTTTTAGAGACCTTATTGAAAATTCTAAATATGTAGGTAATACAGACATCTTAAAAGCCTTTACTANGTTNACCTTTAGGCTNCANGAGCAAAATGTTTTGTTTAATGANCATTCNCCNGGCAATACNTTNATNAAAATNANTGANAANGGTTATNANTTTTATTTGGTAGACCTTAATAGAATGCANTTTAAGCCTTTGGANTTTAATGCACGAATGAAAAANTTNTCNCGTTTAACNCCCAAAAAAGAAATGGTGAAATTTATGGCTGATGAATATGCAAAACTNATAGGAAGCGATAAGAATACAGTTTTTGATTTGATGTGGAAATACACTCAAGAGTTTCAGCACAGGTTTCATAAAAAGAAAGCCTTAAAGAAGAAATTATTGTTTAGGTCTTAGGCCAGCTAAAAANTCACTTCGTTAANTCTCCTAACTTANTTTTCAACACTGTNCCTAGAATTATTTCGCAATTGCCANANNTTTACATATCTAAACAATACNGAATAGGCTTGTAGACAGGCAATTGTAAAGCCAACAACCCCATCTCTAAATCCTTGCTGAATGATAAAATGTTTAAAAAAGCTCCAAAAAGGTTTTACTACAAAATGGAAGAGCGTGAGCTTCCCTGTTTTTTTATTGTAATCTATTGCTTGCCAGGTAGCATANCGGTTTAATTTCTCNAAGTGATTNTCTAGGGTGACATAAGTGTTGTGGTAAAGTTTATTTTTNAANAAATCAATTTTACCTGAGGTTATTATNTCTTCATGTACCATTTTATCTTCATAACGGCAATCATTNCTTCTGAAGAGNCTAATAACNTTGTCATTTTGCCAACCGCTGTATTTTACACGCTTGNCCATGAAATCGTTTATTCTATAAATCCAATATCCGGAAACGCCATTTTTATTTGGATTATTAAGAAACTCAACAACTTCATCTTTTAATTGAGGGGTCACACGTTCGTCGGCATCTAATAATANAATCCATTCGTGTTTGGCTTGGGGGATGGCCCAGTTTTTTTGAGAGGCAGGATAATTGTAAACGCGTTTTAAGATTTTTGTGGGATAGGTTTCTGCTATAGCAACAGTGTTGTCTGTACTGTATGAGTCTACGATGATNATCTCGTCGGCAAATAACACAGATTCTATAACCCCCCTTATATTATGAGCTTCATTTTTTGTTGTGATTATAACTGANAGCTTCTCTTTTTGTAGGTTNATACTTTTATTTAGGGACTCTTTTTTTTCTTTAATGANTTTGGGTTTCCCGAAAATGGTGTGAATTTTCAATTTTCTTGAGAGAGATAAAATTCTTTTAAGGGGAACCCCATGGNTTTTAATATACTCATNAACGGTATCTACCATACGTTTAGAGGATAAGCCATCGTTGTATGGATGGTACTCTTGATAGACATGTTGCCTGCCTTTGGCATGAGGGTCTTTTTTTAAATTTTTATCAACTAAAATTTTTAAGTTTTGATATTCAAGACTGTTTTCCCAAACTATATGCTTNGCAATACTCTTAAAGGTTATTACGGGCTTGTTTAAGAGCATGAATTCATAAATAACAGAGGATGTGTCACTTATTAAAATATCGGACAAGAACAGAAACTTTATAATATTGCTTTCCTCATAAAAAATAATATTTGGAATTTCATCGGCTAGGGTTTTGTATTTCTTTACCCATTTATCATCCATTAAAGGATGAAATTTCATTAAAATAAGATAGTCTGAATTTTGGGCTAAATCAGTTATCTCGTCTAATAAAAATGGGGCAGAGGTTAATTTAGGCGAAAATGTAGGGGCGTATAAAATAATTTTATCGGCCTTATACGTTTTTAATAAATTTGCTTTTTCTTCAATATATTTTTGAGAATCTTTACTTAAAACATCCAGTTTAGGCCATCCGGTTTCTATGACGTCAAAATCCTGGTGCTTTTCTTTAAGCTTTTTAAAAGCTTTAGTGAAATAAGGTCCCTGAGTGAGGTATAGATCAAAATAATGACGCATTCTAAAATGNCCTTTTTTCTCTCCTGCTAAGCCGTGAAAAATTTGAACCTTTAAACCTCTTAAATGATAAGGCACTTGATTGCCTGGCACAAAAATAACATCACTTTTAAATGCTTCTAAATCGCTTATTAATAAGGTGTGTCTTTCTGATTTAAAAGGAAATGTATCNCTTAGTTTTTTTGTGATATACCAAATATACTCATGTTTTTCTGCTTCAAGTACCTCCCTGATAGGGCTTAGAATCCCAAAGGCATAATTGTTTTGACAGAAGAGTATGACCTTCATTNTTTATAANAAATTATTNGCATTTTCTAAATCTTCAATAAAATCTATTTCCATACAATTGTAGTCAGAAATATCAACAGGAACGACTTTTATTTGATCCTTCTCTATGGCTAACTCTATACCTCTTTCAAAATAATCGTTAGCATCGCATTCTTCTAATCTTGAAATTAATTTTACAATGTCATTAGACGACACAAAANTTATACCAACGGCTTCTCCCAAGCCATTTTTAACGGTTTTAGANAGGGCNTCAATACAGCCTTCTTTTATGGTGTATTTTACTTCTTCTTCAGCAACTTTAGAAGTGTTTACTGCCACAAACGAAGTGTTGGCTTCAATATGAGGGTTTAAAACATCAAAAATATTTTTATCGAAAACAACATCGCCATTTAACCAGAGCACCGATTTTTCGGGATGTTTCTTTAGAGCCTGTAAAAGGCTTTTAGAGGTGTTTGTTCTGTCGAAAAAAGGGTTGTAAACATAGGTTAATTCGGGAAATCGCTCCATTATTAAATCTTTTTTAAACCCTACAGAAACACCTACAACCATATTGTTAATTAATGCTCTAGTTGTTCCGTGGAAAGTTTTATGAAATTTAGAATCAGATGGTCTTCCGACAACGACACTATTTTCTTCAAGGCTGATAGTCATATCTTTATGGAATGTCTTAGTTAATTCACCTTTAGGTCCTTTAA
>JAESQB010000120.1 GCA_016765375.1 Flavobacteriaceae bacterium
ATATACCACAACCAAACGCTTACTCTTAAAGCTTACTGGCTATAGTGAGTTAATGGAGAATGAGCCCGCGGGAAAAGCTTCGATAGAGGTGCGAGAGTCCATTGTCTTGCCGCTTTTAACCATACAACAATATGCGCTTAAAAAGATTCAGGAATTGGAAAAGGCAGAAGTGAAAGACACGGCACAAATTCAAATTTTCGAAAAAATTGTAACCCGATCTCTATTTGGAAATATTAATGCGAGTCGGAATTCGGCTTAGAGAAGATTTTTAAACCTAACAGGTCGCCAAGGCTACCTGTTAGGTTTCTAATAAACCCAGATTATAAAATCTCTAAAATTCTTGTTATCATTTTAAAATCGGGGATTATATTCCCCAGAAGTAATGCTTTTTAGGGAATACAATCACCAAAAGTAAGTATAATTATATTTTTTATTTATTCGGAAATATTAATGCGAGTCGAAATTCGGCTTAAAATTGAATAAAAAAAAAGCCTCGATTTATCATAAACCGAGGCTTTTAAAAGCAAACTAATTAACTATCAACTAATAACTATTAATGCTCATTGAGTCTAAAATCATAATAGGCTTTTGTCCCATGCTCATGCAGGTCTAATCCTTCTAATTCTTCTTTTTCGGAGACTCTTATGCCTATGGTTTTCTTTAAGGTATATATTATAATATAGGTAGATCCCGCACAAATTGCAGCATAGGCAGCTATCCCAATGAGTTGACTTGCAAATTGATCCCATCCGGCTTTTGCACCAAAAACACCAACCGCTAATGTCCCCCAAATACCACAAACTAAGTGTACCGCAATAGCGCCAACAGGATCATCCAGTTTTAATTTATCAATTAAAGATACTGCAAATACAATAATAGCACCTGCTATACTGCCTATCAATACAGCATCGGTAGGACTCATGATATCGGCTCCGGCCGTAATTCCCACCAATCCGCCAAGAATACCATTTAAGAACATGGTCAAGTCTAGGTTTTTGTAGATAAGGGTCGATACCAATACCGAAACTACGCCTCCGGCGGCGGCTGCCAGGCAGGTTGTTACTAAAACTAAAGAAGTTGCGCCCGGCTCTGCAGAGAGTACCGAGCCCCCATTAAACCCAAACCATCCTAACCAAAGAATAAGAACCCCTGCAGTAGCTAAGGGGATATTATGCCCCGGGATAGCCTGAATCTTGCCATTTTTAAATTTTCCAATACGTGCCCCTAATAAACATACGGCTACCAAAGCTGCCCATCCTCCAACAGAGTGTACTAATGTTGATCCCGCAAAATCATAAAAGCCAAGTTCGTCTAAAAATCCGCCTCCCCATTTCCATGAACCGGCAATGGGATAAACAAGACCTACATAAATTATAGTAAATATCAAAAAAGGTCCAATCTTCATGCGTTCAGCTACTGCTCCAGAGACTATAGTGGCAGCTGTTGCAGCAAACATGCCTTGAAAAAGAAAATCGGTCCAATAGGTATAACCGGTATTATAAGCTAGATCCAAAGTGCCTGTTGCGGTTAGCGGTGCGTCTAAACCAAAACCTGCAAAGCCCAGAACGCCCGGAATACCGTTAAACACGCCGGGGTACATTAAGTTAAATCCTACGATACAGTATAAGAGTAGCCCAACCGTAATGATAAAAATATTTCTAAATAAAATGTTGATGGTGTTTTTTTGCCGTGTTAATCCTATTTCTAAAAAGGCAAAGCCTAAGTGCATAAAATAAACGAGGGCTGTACAGATCATCATCCATACATTATTTGTGGTCAATAATTCCATGATTTAATTTTGTTTAATTGATTTTTATTTAAGGGTATCGCTACCTTTTTCTCCTGTTCGTATGCGGTAGCTCTCTTGTATCTCCGATACAAATATTTTTCCATCGCCAACTTCTCCGGTAGCCGCTGAAGTGAGAATAGCATTAACAGCGACATCTTCAAAATCATCATTAACTACAATAGAGAGGTGTCTGCGTTGAATATCACTTGTGCTATAAGTCACACCGCGATATACATGGCCTTCTTTTTCATTTCCCAAACCGGTGACATCCCAGTAGGAAAAGAAATTTATGCCAACCTCGTGCAAGGCCTCCTTTACGGCTCGGAATTTTGACTTTCTAATAATGGTTTCAATTTTTTTCATGAGTTTTAGTTTTAAAGTGAGAATCCAAATGTTAGGAATATGTTCTCCTGATCTGGATTAAATATTAATGCAGCATTAACTGGCAAGCTGAAAGTGTTTGTGAATTTAATTTCTTTTGAAGCCTTAAAGCCAAGATTTATAAAGCCGGAACCATCTGTGAGGTAATAGGCATTATCATCGGCAAAAACAGCGCCTGCAAATACATTGTATTCAACATCGCCTATTGTGGTGGTGTAATTGGCTTCTATATAGGTAGTATACGATTGTTTGTTGTCACTATCCTTATCTGCACCTGCAAAATTTGTTGCTACTGTAATGCCAATAGGGAATTTTTTAGTGCCTGAAAAGGAAACCGTAAATTCATAAACATGCCCCGTTTGAGTTCCAAATTCAAAATAATTGTTTTGGATGCCTTCTTGCGGGAAGAAATAATCGGTAAGCTTAAATGAAAGGTTTTCAATGGGTGAATAGCTTAGGTAAAAATCAACTTCCTGAAAATTGTTTTCACCTCCTAAAGAATAGGCGCCCCAAGCTCCAACTGCAAACTTACCTGATGAAAACTCAATATAAGGTTGTGCACTTGTGCTGTTGCCTCCAAATNGTAATCCTCTCCAGATATATCGCGATTGAAGATCNAGGCCTAAATCCAGCTTGTTTTGTGTTTTCTTTTNAGGAATAACATCTGANGTGTTTTGGGCAATTGTCTGTAAACTGCTTATGGTTAATGCTANCATAATAAAATTCCTCATAATTGTTCGATTTTTGATTGATGAAGCGACAAAACTATATAAAAAACAATTTATACCCCTATTAATTTAGTGGTCAATTGACAATTTTTACGATATTTATAATTTTAACCCTATTTTTTATAGGGTGTAAATTTAAATACAATGGTTTTTTGTAATTTGATAATTTAACTTTGAGGAATTTATTGCCTTTTGAACATTTGAATGATTTTAATTTGTTAAAAAGAAGTTTTTGTAAAGTTTAATTTAAAGTAAATTGGTTTTTAACAAATTTTTATTGCTGCGTATTTAACAAAAACGCCCCTATAAAAATGTTAAATAAGGATTTAAAAGACGTCATATTTTTAAAATCGGAATAATGATTTTGACCTTGTTATTATTCTAAGCCAAGTATATATCTTAGTGTTTTTTTATTCAAAACTTGAGGAATATGTTAGCAAAACAAGGCATGTATTTGCCGGAATTTGAACATGAAAATTGTGGTGCCGGATTTATTTGCAATTTAAAAGGAATACGATCTAATAGTATTATACATAAGGCGCTTGAGATCCTGGAAAAACTAGAACATCGCGGTGCTGTGAGTTCAGATGGGAAAACAGGTGATGGCGCAGGAATTTTAATAGATATTCCTTATGCATTTTTTGAAGAGAATTGTGATTTCAAATTGCCAAAGGCAGGTCATTATGCGGTGAGTAATGTGTTTTTGCCTAGAAAGGAAAATCAACAAACCTATTGTATTTCTATTTTTGAAAAAGAACTTAGGGTGCAAGGACTCCACGTTTTAGGATGGCGGGATGTACCTGTAGATGCTTCTGTTTTAGGGCGAATAGCCGCAGAAACGCAACCAGAAATAAAACAAGTGTTTATCGGAAAACCAGAAAAAAACCAAACCGATTTTCAATTTAATTTAAAATTATTTATTGCTCGAAAAAAAGCAGAGCACACCATTTACAATTCCAAACTTTCAGAAAGCAGTTTCTTTTATCTGCCGAGTTTATCAACAAAAATAATTATATATAAAGGACTTTTAATTCCTGAAGATATCAAGTTATTCTATAAGGATTTAACCGACCCACTACTGGTAACGCGATTGGCCTTGGTGCATCAGCGTTTTTCAACCAACACCTTCCCTACCTGGGATTTGGCGCAGCCCTTTAGATATATGTGTCATAATGGCGAGATTAATACCTTAAGAGGTAATATATCGCGGATGTATTCGCGAGAAGAACTCCTAGAAAGCGATTGGTTTGGCGATGATATAAAAAACATTTTACCAACCATACTTAAAGGCAAGTCGGATTCTGCCTCTATGGACATGGTGGTTGAACTGCTTTTAATGACTGGACGTTCCTTACCGGAAGTCATGATGATGTTAGTGCCCGAAGCTTGGGAAAAAAACCCTGAAATGTCGGATGCTAAAAAGGCCTTTTATGAGTTTAATTCCTGCATTATGGAGCCTTGGGATGGCCCTGCATCAATCCCTTTTACCGATGGTAATTATATAGGAGCTGTTTTAGACAGAAACGGGCTGCGCCCATCGCGATATACGGTAACTAAGGATGATTATGTGATCATGTCGTCAGAGACCGGCGTTATAGATATTGAACCTAAAAATATTGAATACCATGGACGCTTAGAACCTGGAAAGATGTTTCTGGTGGATATGAATCAGGGGCGTATTATTAACGATGAGGAAATAAAAGAAGACATTGCTTCAAAACACGATTACAAAAATTGGCTAAACACCAATTTAGTATATCTTAAAGACATTCCTTATAATGTTTGTCCTCTGTTTTTAAATGAAGAAAAGCTCAAGAAACGACAACTTATTTTTGGATACACACAAGAGGATATCAATACCATTATCTTACCGATGGCTCAGCATAGCAAGGAGCCTATTGGATCGATGGGAAACGATACGCCTATAGCGGTTTTATCTGACCGTCCTCAATTACTTTACAATTATTTTAAGCAGCTTTTTGCGCAAGTTACCAACCCACCATTAGATGGTATTCGCGAAGAATTGATCACAGACATTAGCTTAACTTTAGGTTGTGATTCTAATCTTTTTGAGATTGATGAAAGCCATAGTAAAAAGTTAAAAATTGCGAATCCT